>CALWAV010000077.1 GCA_944375745.1 uncultured Merdimonas sp. | reverse complement strand
TCTTGTTTGTCAACAACTTTTTTAACTTTTTTTGAAGTTTTTGTTGTTGTCTTTGGAAGAACTTGCTGTCCCTCGCGACAGCTTAGTTAATGTACCACACCAGAAAACAAATGTCAACAGCTTTTTTTCAATTTTTTTATTTTATTTTTTCTGCCGCTCTGACCATATTGAGAACCACCTGCCGATATGCTAAATTAAACCCAAGGGCAGACTGGAATGCTGCCGGAGGCCGAAACACTGTATTTTCTTTCTGTTTTCATCCCGACAATGCTGTCCAGTGCCCAAAACACGCATTTTCCCGCTTTATGTCGTGTTAAAAACAGGCTGGCGGATTTATTCTATTGATGAAAGAAGGTCGGAACATGGATCAGAAAAAGATTGGATATTTTCTGAAAGAACTTCGTAAGGCAAAAAATCTTACTCAGGAACAGCTTGCAGAGAAACTCAACGTATCCGGAAGAACTGTTTCCCGCTGGGAGACTGGACATAATATGCCGGACATCAGCCTGCTGGTCGAACTGGCAGAATTTTATGATGTAAGTATTCCTGAAATCATCGATGGAGAAAGGAAAAGTGGGGCTATGGAAAAAGAAGTAAAAGAAGTTGCAGAAAAAATGTCCGATTACGCGGGAGCCGAGAAAGAATTTCTTCTTAAGGAAATACGAAACCTCAGTATTATCGGTGTATGTGCGCTTGCCGTATATTTTGTTCCGGACTGTTGGAAAGAGTTCGACGCAAAACAAAGATAAACGATGTCTTTGATAATATGTCCAGACCTGCCAGGATTATAATTTCCGCAGCCATCGGAATCATTGTGGCAGTCATTATCAAAACACTGTTATCCCATTTAGGATTGTAATAATTCCAGCAGATGAAGCTCAGCAAAATGGCAAGACACTGACAGCTTTTGGCCTATCACGGTCCACACTGCCAGTGTCACGCTTTATACCCTTATATCTTTATATCTTCATTTATTAATTCCGTTTCTCTTCCGGACACCGGGTGTACAGCGTCTCCCCTTCCTTAATCGTCTCCAGCACCTGGATATCCCGAATCTGCATCTTGTCCGTCTTCAGGGGATTGCGGTCCAGTATCACCATATCAGCCAGCTTGCCTGCCTCCAGCGTCCCCTTGCGGGTTTCCTCATGATAAGCGTAGGCGCCGTGGATGGTCACGCCTTTTAAGGCTTCATAGACACTGATACACTGATCCTGGCCGATGGGCTGCCCGCTTCTCGTAAGCCTGTTGACTGCGCACCAGATGGTATGCAGCATATCCGGCTCCACCACCGGGGTGTCCTGATGGAAATTGTACACCAGGCCCCGCTCCATGGCGGCCCGGGCCGGGCTGATATGCGCGCCCCGCACAGAGCCCAGATTTTTCAAGTGCACGTCTCCCCAGTACCAGGTATGGGCCACGAATATGGACGGAATCATGCCAAGCTCTTTCATTTCATCCAGCTGATCGTCCCGCACGGTCTGGCAGTGGATCATAACCGGCCGCAGAGCCCGGATTTTGCCCGGATTCTCGAGAGACTTTGCCGCCGCTTTTTCAAAGGCCGCCAGATACTGACCGGAGGCCGCGTCTCCATTGCAGTGGGCCAGAATCTGATACCCCTTGTCTACAGCCGTTTCCACCCAGCGGTCCGTCTCCTCCTGGGTATGGGCCGGATAACCGCAGTAGGTTTCTTCTCCCTCATAGGGCCTGGACAGCCAGGCAGAACGTCCCTGGGGCGAGCCGTCCAGGATAATCTTCGCCCCTCCAATCTTCAGCCGGTTATGATACTTTTCATAATATTCCGGATAATCTTCCGCTGTCTTTTCCAGCTCGTCCGCCAGCACATAAGACACCACATCCAGCTGAAACGCATGGTCTTCGGCACATTTTGCCAGCTTCTGAAAGCCGGAGGCGTTGGTAGAGCCATCCTGTACTGTCGTGATTCCATATTTCAGATAAATCTGCTGGGCCTTTTTCAGCTGCCGGGCGAAATCCGCCTTCACTCTGGAGAACACCGGAATCAGCACCTTCACCATAGCCGGAACTTCTTCAATATAACCATCCGGCTCTCCATTCTCCAGCCTTCCGAATTTTCCGCCCTCCGGATCAGCCGTGTCCGCCGTAATCCCGCACTCCCGCAGCAGCGCGCTGTTCGCCACGCACATATGCCCGGAGGTATGCAGGATGCAGATGGGAATGGTGTCTGACACCCGGTCCAGAACCGCTTTCGTGGGGTGCTCCTGTTCATCCAGGAAATTATGGTCATACCCGTAGCCCACCAGCACTTCCCCTTCTCCCATATGTTTTTCTTCCTTATAGGCGGAAAGTGTCCTGACCAGATCCTCAAAGCTGGTGCATTTCCCCAGATTGGCAAAGTCCGTATACTGGGCCAGCATGCTGATATGGCTGTGAGGATCGATAAAAGAAGGCATCAGGGTTCTTCCTTTCAGATCAATCTCTTTCGCCCCGGGCAGGCATCTTTTGCGCGCCTCTGCAAGCTCTCCCACATAGACGATTTTTCCGTCCGCGGCAAGCAGGGCTTCCGGCGCGTCCCCTTCTTCCCGCATGGTAATGATATCTCCGCCGTAATACAATTTCTGCATGAAATCCTCTCTCCTTTCCCACTGTTTTCCCAGCGCGCCGGACAGAAGACAGCCGCCTGGTCTGCCAGGACTCCCGGCATACCATCTCCGGCCGTCCCCTGTCCCGCATCTGTTACATTTCTCCCTTATGTATCAGTATACACAAAATTGGCCCAAAGACACAGTCTCTGGACCAATTTTATGCCGTAACGGTTCAGCAAAGCCAAACTGTTACAAACATCCTCCCGGAACTGAACCGCAAATTATTTCAGTTCAGGCCAGTAACCTTTGTTCGCCTCGATCATGTCGTCCAGGATCTCCTTGGCTACCTTCATGCTGGGCACAGTCTTATTGAGGGTGAAGGCCTTCAGCACCTTCTCATAGGAGCCCTCAATGCAGCCCTCTACCAGAAGCTTCTCACTGTTCAGCTGCTGCATCATCAGGCCCTGCTGGAACAGCGGAATCTCATTCTGGGCAATGACCTCCGGTCCCTTCTTGCCAATGTAGGCCGGCACTTCCACCATAGCATCGTAGGGCATATTCGGGATAGCGCCCCGGTTCTCGGTGATAACCAGGAAACGGGCCTTGGTATCATTCTTCAGAGCGATGGCCAGATCAGCAATCCAGTCGCCGTGGCTTCCCGCATAGAAGACGCTCTCGTCAATCTCTCCTGTGGCCAGATAACGGTCAATGCCGTCGAAAAGATTTTTCTCTCTGGTCTCCATGACCTCGTTGGCGCGGATATGGTTCGGATCGGAATGCTCCACAAATTCCTTCTGCTGCAGATAATAGTTCAGATAGGTGTTGGGCAGGGTCTCCGGGAAATTCTTCATAATCTCATAGACGCCCTTCCATACATAATACCAGCTGCCCTTGGTATGGCGGTTTCCGCCGCTTCCGCTGCTGGTCAGGGCTCCCTTATCCTTCAGATAGGCCGCCGGAAGAAGAATCTCCTGATCCATAATATAGTCTCTCAGCTTCGGCATCACATCCTCGCCCTTGTACTCGATGGAGGTAAACCAGCCGAAATGATTCAGTCCGTAATAATCATATACCAGATCCTTCTTGTTTACTTCCAGGGCGGCAGCCACCACATCGATAATTGCGATAGGCATGTCGCAGATGTTGATAATACGGGCGTTCGGGCGCAGCTTTCTGCAAGCCTCGGATACGATGGACGCCGGATTGGAATAGTTCAGAATCCAGTAGGTGGGTTTCGCGTATTTCTCCACATCATCAATCACTTTGATCATGGGGAAGATGGTACGCATGCCGTATGCCATTCCGCCGCAGCCGCAGGTCTCCTGTCCCA
>CALWAV010000076.1 GCA_944375745.1 uncultured Merdimonas sp. | reverse complement strand
CCCAGACAGTTGTCTAGTGCACAATATACAACTGGAGGGAGGTTAGGTGTGATACTATGTCGAATGTAATCGTAAAAGAGAACGAGACTTTAGATAGCGCTCTGCGTCGTTTCAAGAGAAACTGTGCAAAGGCTGGCATTCAGCAGGAGATTCGTAAGAGAGAGCATTACGAGAAGCCCAGCGTAAGACGTAAGAAAAAGTCCGAAGCAGCGAGAAAGCGTAAATACAATTAATTGTGCGTAAAAATTCCCCGGTGTCCACCGGGGAATTTTCTATGTATACAGAGAAAATTTACGGTATTTTTTTCGGACTCAAAGAATAAAAAACAAAATTTGGAGACATGAATCTGTATAAATTGGAAATTTTACATAAATGTAGAGAAAGTCAGGAAGAAAAAAATACTTTTTTGTCATTTTTACTATAGCTTTTTGCACAAAAAAGCGATAGTATAATTGGGATTCAATTTGATACGCAGACAGGAGGAGATCGCATGGAGCAGATGGAGACTGTGCTCAGCCGGCTTTCTGAGATTGAAGATGCGGCTGTCTCGCTGGAAGAACAGGCGGCGGAACAGAAAAAGGATATCGCTGCGGAGTATGAGGCGAAGACAAAGGCTTTCGATACGGAAATTGACGCTCAGACTCAGGAAAAGCTGAAGAATCTGAATGAGAAGCTGAAGGCAGATGCAGAAAATGAGCTCTTAAAGATGAAGCTTGAGACAGAGCGGCAGCTGACTGCTATGGAGCAGGAATACAGCCAGAACCACGAGAAGCTGGCTGAAGGGATATTTCATAAAATGATAGGAGAGTAGGCATGGGCGATCTGATGAAATACAGTGCCATTGCCACGAAGATACGGGCCATGGAAAGCCGTCTCCTGAAAGAAGAGGATTACCACAGACTGGCGGAGATGGCAGGCGTTCCTCAGGCAGTGGCCTATTTGAAAAAGATTCCCGCGTATGGAGCTTTGTTTGAGGGCAGAGATGAAAATCAGCTGCACCGCGGTGAGATAGAAAAGCTTCTGGTCGGAACCCTGTATTATGATTTTTCAAAGATCTACCGTTTCTGTGACAGAAGCCAGAAAAGCGTTCTGAAGCTGTATTTCTGCAAGTTTGAGATTGCGGTTCTGAAGCGTGCTTTCCGGCGGGTCCTGAACCACGGAGACAGAACGGCGGAGGAAAAGGCTCTCCGCAGCATCATACAGCGGTTCACGGATATCCCGCTGGACAAGCTGGCGGAAGCTGAGACTGTGGAGGAGATTCAGGAGACCCTGAAGGATACCCATTATTATAAGGTAATACAGAAACTGGATAACGCGGAACAGGCGGGACTTTTCGATTATGAAATGACGCTGGATCTTTATTATTTTTCAATGATCTGGAAGCAGAAGGATAAGCTTTTAAAAGGAAGAGATCTGGAGCTTCTGACAAGGAGCCTGGGCAGCAAAATAGATCTGCTGAATATGATGTGGATCTACCGGGCAAAAAAATATTACCAGCTCAGCGAGGCTTCTACTTATGCGCTTCTGATTCCGATTAATTACCGGCTGCATGACGCCGATATCCGGAGCATGGTGACTGCCGGGGATGAGCGGGAGCTGGAGGAAGCGGCGCGGAAGACTTATTACGGAAAGCGGTTCCTGGAACTGGACGGAAAGAAGCTGGAGATGATGTACAACCAGTTTATCCGGAAAATATATGGAGAAGAAAAACGGAGCAATCCGTATTCCATGGCAGTGATTACCAGCTATCTGTTTGATAAGGAACTGGAGCTGGATCGTCTGACCACTGTGCTGGAAGGCGTCAGATACGGCCTGCCGCCCAGCGAGACGCTGAAATATGTGGCGCAGGTGAACGGCGGAAGCACACAGTAGAGGAGGTAGCAGCAAAGTGATTGTTAAAATGAAGTTCTTAAGCATCACTGGGCCGAAAAATGATATTGAGCGCATGGCCGGCCAATATCTTTCCAAATATGAAATACAGCTGGAAAACGCCCTGACAGAGCTTAAGACGGTACGGGATTTGAGGGCCTACACGGATAAAAATCCTTACGAGGAAAGCATCCGTCAGGCAAGGGAGTATTTCCCTGCTGATCTGAAGACGGATAAGGAATTTCCGGACATGACGGCAGAACAGGCAGAGAAAATCCTCCAGAAAGCGGAAGGCCATCTGACAGAGCTGCATAATCAGAGAGCAGAGCTTTCCGGTAAGCAGGAAAAATGCAAAAGCCTGCTGGAAAATATCGAGCCTTTCCAGGGGCTGGGATTCAATGTGCACAAGCTTCTGGAGTTTCGGTATGTAAAATACCGTTTCGGACGGATTTCCAAAGAGTATTTTGATAAGTTTGAGCGTTATGTCTATGATACGCTGGACACAATTTTTTATATATGCAGCAGCGATGAGGAATATGTATGGGGCGTGTATTTTGTGCCGGATTCTATGGCGGACAAGATAGACGCGGTCTATGCTTCCATGCATTTTGAGCATCTTTTCCTGCCGGATGAGTATGAGGGAACGCCCAGCCAGGCGTACCAGAAGCTGCAGGAGCAGATTGCGGATTATGACAGACAGCTGGCCGAGACGGACCGGAAAATCGCCAGTGTGGTGGCAGACCGGGTAGACGAGCTGGCAGGAGCCCTTCAGTTCCTGGAAAAACGTTCCGCAAGCTTCGATATCCGGAAGTTCGCGGCTCTGACCAAGGAGAAGGACAATGTGTTCTATATCCTCTGCGGCTGGATGCCGGAGGAGCAGGCAGATGCCTTCCAGAAAGAGATTGAGGATGATGAGCAGACCTTTGTGGTGGTGGAGGATGACCATGACAATATTTTCAGTACTCCGCCCACAAAGCTGAAAAACTTCAAGCTGTTCCGCCCTTTTGAGATGTATGTGAAAATGTACGGACTTCCGGCTTACAACGAGCTGGATCCGACCATGTTTGTGGCAATTACCTACGCGTTCATATTCGGCGTAATGTTCGGAGATGTGGGCCAGGGACTGGTTCTGCTGCTGGGCGGCCTGTTTCTGTATAAGAAAAAGGGAATGGATCTGGCGGCGATTATCGCCAGCGCAGGTGTATTCTCCACCTTCTTCGGCTTTATGTATGGAAGCTTCTTTGGTTTCGAGGATACGGTGATCAAGCATATCTGGCTGAAACCCAAGGAGGCCATGACTACGCTGCCCATTGTGGGACAGATGAATACCGTCTTTGTGGTGGCTATTGTCTTTGGCATGTTCCTGATTCTGACAGCGATGATTCTGCATATCATTGTGTGCGTTCGGAATCATGACGCGGAAGGAACCTGGTTTGACACGAACGGAGTCGCAGGCTTCCTGTTCTACGGCTTCCTGGTTGCCTGCCTGATTCTGGTAATGAGCGGACATGCTTTGCCGGCAGGAATCATCCTGGTAATCATTCTGGGCGTTCCGCTTCTTGCCATGGCCTTTAAGGAACCCCTTGGGGCATGGCTGGAAAAGAAAAAGGCGCAGTTTGATGACGGACTGCCCATGTATCTGGTGCAGACCTTCTTTGAAATGTTTGAAGTGCTTTTAAGCTTCTTCTCCAATACTCTGTCATTTGTCCGTATCGGCGCGTTCGCGGTCAGCCACGCGGCTATGATGGAGGTAGTGCTGATGCTGGCCGGATTTACAAACGGCGGCAGCGGCAACTGGCTTGTAATTGTCCTGGGCAACGCCTTTGTGTGCGCGATGGAAGGACTTATCGTAGGTATCCAGGTGCTGAGGCTTGAGTATTATGAGCTGTTCAGCCGTTTCTACAAGGGAACGGGACATGCGTTCAAGCCCTATGAGCTGAAGAAATAACAACAGCAGCAATAAAAATTTAAATAAATATCTAAAGGTATTTAAGGAGGAAAATGAAATGTCTATGATGGTGAGAGTATTACTGGTTGCAGCATTAATTTTAAGTATTATGGTTCCCTTTGGCGCGTATTTCCTTGGAGAGAAGAGCCGCAAGAGATATAAGAGATCTCTGGCATGCAACTGCTTCTTCTTCTTTGGAACACTGGTACTTGCTTCTATCCTGTCCTTTGGCGGAGCAGGCAGCGTACAGGCTGCGGAAGCTGCGGCTGACACAGCTGCTGCCGGAGCGGCAGCAGGCGGACTTGCTTCCGGACTGGGATATATCGCGGCAGCTCTGGCTGTCAGCCTTTCCGGTATCGGTTCCGGTATCGCCGTAGCGTCTTCTGCAAGCGCGGCTCTTGGAGCAATCAGCGAGGATCAGAGCATTTTCGGTAAGTCCATGATTTTCGTAGCTATGGCCGAAGGTATCGCTCTGTACGGACTTATCATCTCCTTCATGATTCTTGGACAGTTATAAGTATTCGCCTGAAAGGAAGGAATTCCTATGAAGATGTATCTGATAAGTGATAATGTGGATACCTGTACAGGCATGCGCCTGGCAGGTATTGAGGGAGCTGTGGTTCACGAGAGAGAGGAGCTTAAGAGTGAGCTCGATCGTGTTCTGGCAGACAAAGAGGTTGCAGTGATCATTCTGACGGAAAAATTCGGCCGGGAATTTCCCGACCTGATCAATGATGTCCGTCTGAGCCGCAGTCTGCCGCTTCTCATTGAGATTCCTGACCGCCATGGTACGACCAGGGATGAGAACTTTATCACTTCTTATGTCAATGAGGCAGTGGGAGTTAAACTGTAACAGGAAGAAGGAAGGTGGAACGCGATGACGACAGAAGAAAAACTGCAGCATTTTACCATGTACGCCATGGAAGAGGCTAGAAATAAAACGAACACCATGCTCCGGGAATACAGAGAGGCTCTGGAAAAGATCTTTCAGGAGCATCAGGAAAAGAAAAAGCGTCAGGCGGATCTGGAAATCAAGACAGAGACAGTTCGCCTTGTAGGACAGAATAACAAGCAGTTTTCAGAGGCGCAGATAGAGATTAAAAGAACCTTGAGCAAGCGTCAGGCAGAGCTGAAGGATAAGCTGTTTGTGGAAGTCAAGAATATGCTGGCCCGTTTCGCTGAGACCCGGGAATATCATCAGATGCTGGTAAAACAGCTCCGCGAGGCCAGAGATTTTGCGGGAGGAGAGGAGATTATTCTGTATATCGATCCTTCCGACGCTCAGTACCAGTACAGTATTGAAGCGGAAGTAGGCGCTCCGGTGACAGTCAGCACCTACTCTTTCCTGGGGGGAACCCGCGCGGTTCTTCCTGCCAGAAATATTCTGATTGACAATTCCTTTGAGACCAAACTTGCGGAGGCAAAGGAAAGCTTTCAGTTAAAGGGAGGGGCGGCACATGAATAGAACAGGCGTCATTTATGGAATCAACGGCCCTGTCGTTTACCTCCAGGGAAACACCGGCTTTAAAATGTCCGAGATGGTCTATGTGGGCAGAGAAAAGCTGGTAGGCGAGGTAATTGGTCTGACCAAGGATATGACTACGATCCAGGTTTTTGAGGAGACTACCGGAATCAAGCCGGGCGAGATTGTAGAGGCCACAGGAGATGCTATCTCGGTTGTGCTGGCGCCGGGTATCCTTCATAACATTTTCGATGGAATTGAGCGTCCCTTAAGTGAGATTGCCAAGACCGGCGGCGCGTACATCACCCGAGGCACCATGGTGGATTCCCTGGATAAGGAAAAGCTCTGGGACGCCCATATGGTAGTGAAGGCTGGAGACCGTGTCCGGGGCGGCACGATTCTCTGTGAGGTCCAGGAGACCCACGCCATTGTTCATAAGGTTATGGTTCCCCCGGATATGGAAGGAACCCTTATCAAGGTAATGCCGGACGGACAGTATACCATCTGCGATACCATTGCGGTTCTGCAGCTGGATGACGGCACAGAGAAAGAACTGACCATGACTCAGAAATGGCCTATCCGGGTTCCGCGGCCCACAAGAAAGCGTTATCCGGCCACGAAACCGCTGATTACCGGACAGCGTATCCTGGATACCCTGTTCCCCATCGCAAAGGGCGGTACAGCGGCGATTCCGGGAGGATTCGGTACAGGAAAGACCATGACTCAGCATCAGATCGCAAAATGGTCTGACGCGGATATCATTATTTATATCGGCTGCGGAGAGCGTGGAAATGAGATGACCCAGGTACTGGAAGACTTCTCCGAGCTGGTGGACCCGAGAACCGGCAATCCTCTGATGGACCGTACGGTTCTGATTGCGAATACCTCAAACATGCCTGTGGCAGCCCGTGAGGCAAGTATCTATACGGGCGTTACCCTGGCAGAGTATTACCGTGATATGGGTTATGACGTGGCTATCATGGCAGACTCCACATCCCGGTGGGCGGAGGCTCTCCGTGAGCTGTCCGGACGTCTGGAGGAGATGCCCGCCGAGGAAGGTTTCCCGGCTTACCTGGCATCCCGTCTGGCAGCTTTCTATGAGCGCGCCGGCATGATGATGAATCTGAATGGAACAGAGGGAAGCGTATCTATTATCGGAGCCGTGTCTCCCCAGGGAGGCGACTTCTCCGAGCCTGTCACCCAGAATACCAAGCGTTTTGTGCGCTGCTTCTGGGGACTGGATAAGTCTCTGGCTTATGCCCGCCACTATCCGGCTATTCACTGGCTTACAAGCTACAGTGAATACATTTCCGATCTGGCGCCCTGGTACAAGGACCATGTGGCAAAGGATTTCATGGACTGCCGGAACCGTCTGATGGTCATTCTGAATCAGGAGAGCAGCCTGATGGAGATCGTAAAGCTGATCGGAAGCGATGTGCTTCCCGATGATCAGAAGCTGGTGCTGGAGATTTCCAGAGTCGTGCGTCTGGGCTTCCTGCAGCAGAATGCCTTCCATCCGGAGGATACCTGCGTTCCGATGGAAAAGCAGATGAAGATGATGGAGACAATTCTCTATCTGTACGATAAATCAAGGGCACTGATTACCATGGGAATGCCCATGTCTGTGCTGAAATCTGAGAATATTTTCGAGAAGGTCATCGCCATCAAATACGATGTGCCCAATAATCATCTGGAGATGTTTGACGATTACAAAAAGGCGATTGATGATTTCTATAATCGTGTACTGGAAAAGAACGCATAAGGGGAGGAATTATTATGGCAATTGAATATTTAGGCTTAAGTGAAATCAATGGCCCTCTGATCGCCCTGGAAGGCGTTCAGGATGCTTCCTACGAGGAGATCGTAGAGATCAGCATCGACGCGAAGAAAAAGGAACTGGGACGTATCATTGAGTGCTACAAGGATAAGGCGGTTATCCAGGTATTTGGCGGAACAGAGAACATGTCTCTGCGCAATACCCATACAAAGCTGACCGGCCATCCCATGGAGATCGCTCTTTCCCCTGAGATTCTGGGCCGTACCTTCAATGGTCTGGGCGAGCCCATCGACGGACTGGGCGAGATCGTGTCTGATGTCCACAGAAACGTGAACGGACAGCCCTTGAACCCGGTTACGCGGGAATATCCCCGTAACTATATCCGCACCGGTTTTTCCGCTATTGACGGACTGACCACTCTGATCCGCGGACAGAAGCTTCCGATTTTCTCCGGAAACGGACTTCCCCACGATCAGCTGGCGGCTCAGCTGGTAAAGCAGGCTTCTCTGGGTGAGGATTCCGACGAGCAGTTCGGTATTGTATTTGCTGCCATGGGCGTCAAGCATGACGTGGCTGATTTCTTCCGCCGCGCCTTTGACGAGAGCGGAG
>CALWAV010000075.1 GCA_944375745.1 uncultured Merdimonas sp. | reverse complement strand
TCCATGCCTACCACAGTCAGGTCGATCTCTTTTTCCTTGGCAAATGCCGCCAGCTTCTCAAATTCCATGGCGCCGATGGGCACACACTCGGCATATTCTCCGATGCCTGCGTTTCCCGGAGCGCAGTATATCTTATCCGCCTTCGGACTCTGGGCGATCTTCCACGCAATGGCGTGCTCACGCCCGCCGGAGCCCACAATCAAAATTTTCATTGCTCTTCCTCCTGATTTGCCAGCATATCAATAGCCTTCGGAAGAAGCACCCATTCCGCTTCCTCCATCACACGACGCTGCAAGATTTCCGGTGTGTCCCCTTCTTTTACCTCAACTGCTTTCTGCAGAAGGATCGGTCCGGTGTCGGTTCCCTCATCCACAAAGTGCACGGTGGCTCCTGTCACCTTGACTCCCCGGGCCAGGGCGGCTTCGTGGACCTTCAGGCCATAATAGCCTGTGCCGCAGAAAGAAGGAATCAGGGAAGGATGAATGTTGATAATACGCCCCCGGTACTCCCGGATAATCTTCTCCGGTATCACCACCAGACAGCCTGCCAGAACCACCAGATCGGCTCCGCTGTCTTTGATGGCCTTTAAAAGAGCGTCATCAAAGATCTCTTTTGCTCCGCATTCCTTCCGGGAAACACATACGGCCGGAATTCCATGCTTCTTTGCTCTCTCCAGAGCGTAGGCCCCCGGATTATTGCTGATGACGGACACGATCTCTGCGTTTCGGATCCGGCCTGTCTCCACCGCGTCCAGAATCGCCTGCAGGTTCGTTCCGCCGCCGGATACCAGAACCGCTACCTTCAGCATAATGTCACTCCTTTTTCGCCTGCCTGAACCTCTCCGAGGATGTACGGGGTCTCACCTGCTTCCCGGACAGCTGCCATACAGGCGTCTGCCTGGGAAGGATCCACTGCCAGCACCATTCCGATTCCCATATTGAAGGTATTGTACATCATCTGTTCCTCGATGCGGCCGTCTTCCTTCAGCATGCGGAAAATCATCGGAATCTCATAGCTGTCCTTCTTAACCACAGCACGCATTCCCTCCGGAAGCATCCGGGGAATATTCTCATAGAAACCGCCGCCGGTGATATGGCTGCAGCCCTTGATATTCACGCCTGCTTCCTTTACGGTCCGCAGCGCTTTCACATAAATCTTCGTGGGCTCGATCAGCGCTTCTCCAAGAGTCCTGCCGAGGGTCTCAAAATATGTATTCATGTACTCTTCCTTCATGGTAAACACCCGGCGCACCAGAGAAAAGCCGTTGCTGTGCACACCGGAGGAAGCGATTCCCACCAGTACGTCTCCCGCTTTGATGTCCGCTCCGGTAATCAGATCCTTCTGATCCACGATGCCTACGGCGAAGCCCGCCAGATCATACTCATCCACCGGATAAAAGCCCGGCATCTCCGCGGTCTCACCGCCGATGAGCGCGGCTCCTGCCTGGCGGCAGCCCTCTGCCACACCGCTTACGATGGTGGCGATCCGTTCGGGAATATTCCTTCCGCAGGCAATGTAGTCCAGGAAAAACAGCGGCTCTCCGCCTGCGCAGGCAATGTCGTTTACACACATGGCCACACAGTCGATACCAACCGTGTCATGCTTGTTCATCAGGAACGCCAGCTTCAGCTTCGTTCCCACTCCGTCTGTTCCGGACACCAATGTGGGCTTTTCCATATTCTTGTACGCTTCCATGGAAAAAGCGCCTGAAAATCCGCCAAGTCCTGTGAGCACCTCCGGACGCATGGTCCGCTGTACATGCTCCTTCATCAGTTCCACGGAACGGTATCCGGCTTCAATATCTACACCAGCATTCTTATAATCCATAATTGTCTCCCCCCATTAATAATTTTTATAGCCTACTTCTGCAAGACGCTCTGCTTTCTTTTCCACCTGCTCCTTCAGGCCCTCGGAGTAAGCCTTCAACCGCTCCAGAAGCTCCGGATCAGAGGTGGCCAAAATCTTGGCTGCCAGAAGTCCCGCGTTTGTTCCTCCGTTAATAGCCACGGTGGCTACCGGAATGCCGGAAGGCATCTGCACAATGGAATACAGGGAATCACGGCCGCCCAGAGATGTGGTGTGCATGGGAATGCCGATGACCGGCATGGGGAAAATCGCCGCGCACATGCCCGGAAGATGGGCTGCCATGCCTGCTCCCGCGATAATCACCTTAAATCCTTTGCTCTCTGCGCTTTTCGCATACTCAAAAAACACATCCGGCTCTCTGTGGGCGGAAATAATCGTCATCTCAAAATCCACCCCAAGCTGCTCCAGCACCTCAGCCGCCTTTTTCATCACAGGCATATCAGAATCGCTGCCCATTACAATACCTACTCTTGCCATAACAGATACCTCCCTATAAATATTTATTAGAATTACTTATGAATCCCTCTTTTTTATTGGTTTCCGCTTATAAATGAGTTTACAGGCCAAAGCCCGGTCTGTCAACAGGAAAATGGTCTGTTCAGCTCCTCTGTGCCCGGCAGAACAAAGCGTCCCTTTTCAATCAGCGGAATCTCACTTCCGTCCGGCCGCACCACGGTAATGCTGTCCAGCTCGTCATAGGGAATCGTGATATCCGTGTGGCAGTTGAAATATGCCTTTGCCGGGTCCTCCTTCCGGAGAATGGAGCACTCATTGTCTTTGGCCATAATCTGCTTTCCGTCCGGATTGTAGGTGGGATTGTCCTCTGACCAGGAAAAGCAGGTATCTCCCACCGCAAAATGGGGCCCCATCTTTTCCGCGATCAGAATCGGCAGCTTGGCTCCGATGTCATATTTCTGCGCTGTCATATAAGCCGTCGTATTCGTGCCGATGGCAAACTCGCCCAGCGGCAAAGTCTCATGGTTGAACAGCACATTGTTCCGGATATATTTCCTGTTTTCCTCTTCGTCCTCGAAATTGCCGCAGGTGTAGGAGGCCACCCGTCCGTCCCGGAAGGTCAGCTCCAGATCCAGGTATTTCAGTTCATTTAAGTAAACCTCGCTCACATGCAGAGTTCCGTTTGTGCCGGAAAGCTTCGGGGAGGTGAAGACCTCTCCCACGGGAATATTCACATCCGCTACGCAGTTTTCGAAAATGGTTTCCTTTTCCGGATGCTCCAGCTTCACCAGCTGCACCTTCATATCCGTCCGATTTGCCCCGGCTCCTTTGATATGCACATATTCCCCCTGATCCAGGGCGTCAATCAGTTTCTGCTGAATGCTCTGGTACAAACGGTAATCCAGGTTATTGATCTTCTCGATTTCCCGGAAAATCTCCTCAAAGTTGTCTCCAATCTCCGGGATGGGCCAGGCGATGATGGTAAAGCTTCTCTCATCTCCGGGAATATAACGGTTTACCAGCTGGCCGGACTGGCTGCTGTAGTAGACGCTCAGCTCCTGCTGCTTCTCATTGAAAGCCAGAGCCTCCTTACAGCTCCGGGGCAGGAACGGCTTTTCCCCGAAAATCTCCATAACCGCAGGACCGGCGTGAACCGCCGCCAGATCCTTGTACTCTTCATAGGCTGCGTGCAGAACCGACAGACGCCTTTCCACCAGCTTTTTATCCAGATAAAGAGCAGAGTCCTCCTTGTGGTCAAACACATACTGCTTGCTGGGGAGCGTGCTGCAGTAGCCTGCGTTTCCCTGGGGACGCCGGTTGATGCTGTGCCGGGCCTCCCGGTAAATAATACTCTCAAGCCCCATTTTCTCAAACTGCTCCACAGCAGCGCGGACTACCCGCTCAAATCCCAGGGCATAGCGGATGTTGACCGTCTTCTTTCTGCTCAAATCAATCCCTGCGTTCACAAACCCAATCCGGTATCCTTCCGTAAAGGTGGAAGCCATGGCATCGATCTCCTCCTGGGGAAGTCCTGCCAGGAACCGGCTTGTCTCCAGCTCATTTTCCGTAATATACTCACCGAACCGGTACAGATATCTGGGATCGTTTAAATCTGCTTCGCAGATAATCTCCTTCGCGAAGGAAAGAGACGGATCCAGCTGTTCCCGGATTCGATACGGAATGAATACCTCACAGTTATCGCTCATATACCAGTAAATGGTCTGGCGCAGACTTTTTGCAGAAGGGATCTCTTCCTCAAAAATATTGTAGATCTCGATAAACAGCTCTGCGGTCATGGTCAAATCCGCATACCGCTGCTCTACAGCCCAGACGATCATCCCCCGGACCTCTGTATAAAGAAAACTTAAAATCTGCCCGTAGTCTTCTCCCAGAAGCCGGACCGCATACGCGGGATTGGCATAGCTCTCCTCATAGGCCTCTCCTGCAATATCCCCGTAAAGCTTTTCATTCTGCTCCTGAAGCTCCTCCAGGGTCATCCGGGCCATGCGGCGGTCCTGGCTTACTTCTTCCGCCAGGCGCCTGACCTCCAGAATAAAATCAGCGGTCTTCAGAAAATAATCATAAAAAGGAGCCGATACGGCGGTCTCATCCTTCATCGCCCGTATCCGCTCCATCGCGAGCCCGTATCTCTCCCGAATCTCCTCTGCTTCTTCCATGCGGCTCTTTTCCAGTTCCATTCTTCTGCCTCCTACATTCCAATCATGTAAACCAGCGCCCAGCCGATAAACAGGACGCCGTCCAGAACTGCCCCGATCTGAGAAGTGATGTAATAGACATCCTCCTCCCGAAAGCCCCTGACAGCCAGCACAAAGCCTGTGATGCTGAACAGCAGCGCGAAAATCCCCATCAGTCCCACAATGCTTCCTGCCTCTCCCGACATCCGGTAAGACAGGGACAGAGACAGGATGGTGAGGATCAGGGACAAAGCTCCCAGAACCAGCGAGCCAAGTCCCCGCCGGGTATGTTTTTTATCTGTAAATTTATAATTTCTTCTTGCCATACTTTCCCCTCCAGTAACGCCTGAGCAGCAGATATATGAAATAACCGATACAGCCGCCGATGGTATTCAGCAGCAGATCATCCACATCAAAGCAGCCCACACGAAGAATCAGCTGCATGGTCTCTGCCAGCAGACTGGCCGCAAAGGAAAGTATCGCCACTCTCCAAAAGCTCTGAAGGCGCTCAAACAGCAGCGGCAGCCCGCATCCGTATGGAATGAATACCACCACATTCCCTGCCAGATTGATCAATACCGCCGGCATTCCCAGAATGTCACAATGCTGCAAAAAGCGCCGGATCTCCCGGAACAGCACCAGATTATACCGGTATTCGGTATGAATCTCCGTTCTTCCATAGCTTTCCGAGAAAAACATAAAGTAAATCAGGCACGCCAGATAAAGAACCAGCAGCACCCGTCCTCCCCACCTCAGCTTCTTTATGGAATTTCTGCTCATTCTGCCCTGCTTCCGCCTTAAAAGATCAGGCTCGATCTGGACTTCAGCAGCCTCGCTCCATTTACAATCATCAGAATTCCGGAGGCAAGGCCCACTGCCACAAGGATAATTCCAAGCACCAGATTTCCTGCTCCTGTATGTGTCATGGTCTTATATGCTTTCTCACTCATCTGCATACCCTCCTGTTATTTTACTCCATACTGATCGTAGTATGCGTCGATCGCTTTCTTTAATTCGTCATCAATGATGACTTTTCCTTTGTATGGACGGTTATACAGATGCTCCACCACATCCGCCATGGTCACAATAGCAGCGGTGTCAAACCCATAGAGATCCCGGATCTCCTCCAGAGCGCTCTTCTCGCCGCCCTTTCCTATCTCCATGCGGTTTAGGGAAACCATCAGTCCCCGGATCTCCACATCGGCGGCTCCTCTTACCTTGGGAACAGTCTCCTCCATGGACTTGCCGGAGGTGGTGACATCTTCAATCATAATCACCCGGTCGCCGTCCTTTAAGCTGCTTCCCAGGAAGCTTCCCTTGTCCGCGCCGTGGTCCTTCTCCTCCTTCCGGTCGGAACAGTAGCGGACCTCCTTTCCATACAGATCACTGTAGGCTACAGCCGTCACCACGCCGATGGGAATTCCCTTGTAGGCCGGTCCAAACAGCACGTCGAAATCATCCCCGTAGACACTGTGAATCGCCTTCGCGTAATATTCTCCCTGCTTTTTCAGCTGAGAACCTGTCACATAGGCGCCCGCGTTCATGAAAAACGGAGACTTTCTTCCGCTCTTCAGCGTAAAATCACCGAATTTCAGCGCCTGACAGTCTATCATAAATTCAATAAATTCCTGCTTATACTGTTCCATATTCTCAAACCTCCTGATGAAATGCCTATGGATATTCTAACATAAGAGGCATAAAATAACAATTCCAATTCTAGCGGGCAGAGGCGTGAACTGTAACAGCCCGCTCCCGCTGTCCTCAGCGTACGGCCCCGATGAGGTCCCGGATGTCCTCCACCTGATACCGCTCCATATAGTCCAGTATTCCCTTTACCGTCTCCTCTGCCGCAAAGGGGTTGGCAAAATTCGCGGTTCCCACCGATACGGCCGTGGCGCCCGCCAGAATAAATTCGATGGCGTCCTCCCCGTTCATGATTCCGCCCATTCCAATGATCGGCAGGGACACTGCCTGTGCTGCCTGATAGACCATCCGCACAGCCACCGGCTTTACTGCCGGACCGGACAGGCCGCCTGTCTTATTTGCCAGGGCAAAGGTCCTTTTGTGGATATCGATCTTCATGCCTGTAATGGTATTGATCAGGGAGAGCACGTCGGCTCCGCCTGCCTCCGCCGCCCGGGCCATCTCCCCGATGTCCGTCACATTGGGACTCAGCTTCATGATCACAGGCTGCTTCGCGCGGCGCTTCACTTCCTTCGTGATGGCCTCCAGAGCCTCCGGCTTCTGGCCAAATGCGATTCCGCCCTCTTTTACATTGGGGCAGGACACATTGATCTCCAGCATGTCCACCGGCTGGTCCGAAAGACGCTCCACCACCTCGCAGTAATCCTCCACGGTCCTGCCGCAGACATTGACAATGATTTTGGTATCATACTGCTTCAGAAGAGGAATATCCCGTTCAATGAACACATCGATGCCCGGATTCTGGAGGCCGATGGCATTGAGCATGCCGCTTTTGGTCTCGGCAATACGGGGAACCGGATTACCCGGCCAGGGCACATTGGCCACCCCCTTGGTGACAATGGCGCCCAGCTCTCCCAGATCATAGAATTCCCCGTATTCTCCGCTGGATCCAAAGGTTCCCGACGCGGTCATAACCGGATTTTTCAGTTCCACGCCTGCAAGGTTTACGCTCGTGTTTCTCATAATTCAATCTCCTCCGCGGCAAAGACCGGTCCGTCCTTGCAGATCCGTTTATTTTTCACATTGGTATGGGCATCCACATCCTTGGAGGTGCAGACGCAGGCCAGACAGGCTCCGATGCCGCAGGCCATCCGCTCTTCCAGCGACAGGTAACAGTCCATGCCCATCTCTTCCGCATAGGCCTTCAGCGCCTTCAGCATGGGAGAAGGTCCACAGGCAAAGATGGCGTCTGCTTCCAGATGATTCTCCCGGATGGCGTCCAGCACATTTCCCTTTGTTCCCACACTTCCGTCTTCTGTGGCAATATAAAGGGCGGAATTCCGGGACAGCTCCTCCTTCAGGAACAGATCTCCGTTCCGGTATCCTGATACAGTCATCTTCTCTCCGGGAAGCCATTTCGCCAGCTCCACCATGGGCGGAACGCCGATTCCGCCGCCCACCAGAAGGACCTTACGATAGCCCTTATCCAGCGGGAATCCATTTCCCAGGGGGCCTACCAGCTCCAGGCTGTCTCCCGCCGCAAGCCTGGAAAACTCTCTTGTACCAGCCCCTGCGGTCCGGTAGACCAGGCGCAGCCTGCCGCCTTCCTTATCAATCTCGCAGATGCTGATGGGACGGGGGAGCAGTCTGCTCTCGTCCCGGCAGTAGACCGACACAAACTGGCCGGGCCGTGCTTCCCGGGCGATTTTATCCGCCTTCAGCCAAAGGCTGTAGATATGTTCCGCTATTTCCTGCTGCTCCGCAATGACAGCCGTCTCTTGATATTTCATTACCGTGCCTCCAATGCCTGGCTGATA
The DNA here is from genome assembly GCA_944375745.1 of uncultured Merdimonas sp. Classification (GTDB taxonomy): domain Bacteria; phylum Bacillota; class Clostridia; order Lachnospirales; family Lachnospiraceae; genus Laedolimicola. Next base: position 64,769 of record CALWAV010000075.1, on the reverse strand, counting down.
TCCGCAGCCATGTCCTCTACCGCCGCTCTTGCCGCATCGCCGAAATTCTCCGCTCCGAAGGAAGCGTATTTTTCCTGCTTGTAGGCGGCAATGATTCCTCTGGAGGAATTTACGATGGCTCCCAGTCCGTCCTCGTTGAAGAAATTCACCAAATCCTTTCCCTTTCCTCCCTGGGCACCATATCCGGGCACCAGGATAAAGGTCTTCGGCATCAGCTTCCGGAGGACAGCGCCCATCTCCGGATAGGTCGCTCCCACTACGGCGCCCACATAGCTGTAGGTATCGCCCATGTGCTCTTCTCCCCACTGGGCCACCTTCTCGCCGACCAGCTCATAAAGGGGACGGCCGTCCACCAGCTGATCCTGGAACTCTCCGCTGGAGGGATTGGAGGTCTTCACCAGCACAAAGATTCCCTTTCCTTCCTCCTGGCATACCTCGATAAAGGGCTTTACGCCGTCGCTTCCAAGGTAAGGATTCACCGTAGCGAAATCTTCATCAAAGGGCACATAAAACTTGCTTCCCACCTGAACTTTGCCCAGATGGCCCACCGCGTAGGCGGCGGAAGTGGAACCGATATCTCCCCGCTTAATGTCGCCAATCACAACCAGATCCTTGGACTTGCAGTAATCGATGGTTTTCTTGTAGGCTTTCAGTCCCTCGATGCCGAACTGCTCATACATGGCAATCTGGGGCTTCACAGCCGGAATCAGATCATAGGTCTTATCCACAATCTCCTTATTGAACTGCCAGATGGCCTCTGCCGCTCCTTCCAGCGTCTCTCCGTACTCTTCAAAGGCTTTTTTCTGAATATGCTCCGGAATATAAGAGAGCATCGGGTCCAGTCCCACCACGATGGGCGCCTTTGTCTTCTGAATCTTCGCAATCAGTTTGTTAATCATATTGATATCCTCCTTGGAATTGTTTTCCGTCTTAAAATAAATGTACCTTAAACACCCCGGATAGTCAAGCTTGGGAAATGCCCTTCGGAACCCAGGCCCGGACGCGGATTCCGTCTCCTCTGTATTCCTCCTCCAGAATCTGTCCGTACTTCCGGATCCGGGAAATATCCCCGGCCTGGGCATAAGGATATACTCTTTCCAACAGCACCCGGCTCTCCTTCAAAATATCCTCCAGCAGAGCCCGGAGCTCTTCCAGCCCTTCCCCGGAGGCCGCGGAGATCCCCAGCGTCCGGCTGGCCCTCAGATCCTTGGGCAATTCCATCCCCGGTGTCAGATCCCGCTTATTGAAAAGCGTGATAACTGTCTTTCCTGTAATCCCCAGCTCCTCAAGAGTCTCATAGACAGTTTCCATCTGTGTCTCCATCTGAGGATTGGAGCTGTCCACCACATGAATGATAAAATCCGCGTACCTGGCTTCCTCCAGGGTGCTTTTGAATGCCTCCACCAGATGGTGGGGCAGCTTCCGGATAAAGCCTACCGTGTCCGTAAGCAGCAGCTCCTGTCCTCCCGGCAGGGTCATACGCCGGGTGGTTGGATCCAGCGTGGCAAAAAGCTTGTTCTCAGCCAGAATATCGGCGCCGGTGAGAGCATTCAGAAGCGTGGATTTGCCCGCGTTCGTATAGCCCACGATGGCCGCTGTGGGCAGAGCCCTTTCCATTCTCTGTTTTCTGGCTGTGTCCCGGTGCGTCTGCATCTCTGTCAGTTCCCGTCTGAGCCTGGCCATACGGCTTTTGATAAGCCTTCTGTCTGTCTCCAGCTTCTTTTCTCCAGGTCCTCTCGTGCCGATTCCTCCGCCCAGACGGGACAGAGACTTTCCAAGGCCGGAAAGACGGGCCAGCCGGTAGCCCAGCTGGGCCATCTCCACCTGAAGCTTTCCCTCGCTTGTGACTGCGTGCTTCGCGAAAATATCCAGAATCACCAGGGTGCGGTCCATCACCTTCAGATCCAGCTCCTTTTCCAAATTCCGCAGCTGGGCGGGAGAAAGCTCGTCATCGCAGATCACGCCGTCCGCCCCAAGCTCCTCTGCCAGAAGGCGCACTTCCTCTATCTTTCCTTTTCCGATATAGGTCCCGGGATGAATGGCTTCCCTGTTCTGAATCACGCGCCCCAGAACGATGGCGCCTGCAGTATCCGCCAGTTCTGCCAGCTCATCCAGGGAAGCCTCCATATCTTCCTCCTGGATGCTGACTCCTATGAGAATGACCTTTTCCTCTGTCTCCTGATTTTTATATAAATCCGCCACTGTTCTCTCCTTCACTCACTTTCTGTCCTGATTCCAGTATCCCCGGTTCATGGTACAGCAAAGCACCAGCCAGCGGGGAAGCTTCTTATATGCCAGTCCCAGACGGTAGCCCAGATACTTGCAGCCGCTCTGCCAGACCAGAGACACCAGAAGCCAGGGCTTTCTGATGCGCAGACAATGGGCCGCCGTCTTTTTTACCATGCGGATCCCCTCCCCTTCTGACGGAACTCCCGCAAAGATCTCCGGATGCTCCGCCTGGGAGACTGCCAGATCAAAGTTCCGGTGAAACTGTTCCCGTCCGCTGTAATTATGGGAATGGATCACCCTGGCCTCTGCCGCGTAGGCGATGGCGTATCCGCTTTTAATCAGGCCGCCCGCATAGATCATGTCCTCATTAAAAATTGTCCGGGTCTGGAAACCGCCCTGGGCCAGATAGGTCTCCCGCTCATACATGGCGCACACATTGGAGCAGAAAAAGGTCTTGATGCCCAGCTCCGGCAGATCTTCTTTTGTCTTGACCCGGCTTTCCTCCGGATAATTAAAAGCCCTCGTATACCGTTCCAGCTCCCTGCAGTCTTCCCGGGGCAGCTGCCGGGCGTAGGCCGCCTTTACTCTCTTATCCCCAAAGGCTTCATACAGACGCTCCGTCAGATGCCGGTCCGCCGGAAGCGCGTCCTGGGTCAGGAACAGCAGATAATCCGCCTCTGAAAGCCTGGCTCCCCGGTCTCTGGTTCCTCCATGGTCAAATTCTTTTTTATCCAGAGACACCACCCGGACCCCGGAAAAGCCCTCCAGCATCTTTTCCACATCTGTCTCTGAGCGGGTATTCATCACCAGAATCTGATTCACAGGCATAAGCTGCCCCTGAAGCCGTCTCAAAAGCTCTGCAAATTCCGGGCCTGGCCTGTGTACAGGGATAATCACATCGATTTTCATCTTTCTTCTCCAATCCTGAAAAATGGACGAGGCATACATATTCCCCGTCCATTTCTTCCTCTTATGTCTCTGCTGCCGGCGCCCTGTCAAAGGCAGGCCAGCCCGGGCAGCCTCTATTCACTGCTGCTGTCAGTCTCCTGCGCCGTAACTCCTGTATCTGATATGATTTTCTCATTGATCTCCAGCACAGTCGGTGAGGGATAATAATCATCCTCATCAAACAGGAACTGATGCAGTTCTGTCACATTCGCCACCAGATCGGCAGGAATAATGGCATCCTGTCCATCGATTCTCGCATTTTCCCGCATGCTCGGGAAGCCGCTGCTTTCACCCAGCTCATAAGACATCATGCTGGATGCCAGGCTCACCATGGTAGTCTTCGGAATATTGGTAGCCACCAGCGGGAACACCTCGTCAATGATCTCAATAATCTTTCCGATACCTGCGGTCTTCGCCTTTTCCACAATCTGGCTGATTACTGTACGCTGCCGCTCTGTCCGGCCATAATCATCACCAACGGCACGGATCCGGCAGTATGAAGTCGCCTGCAGTCCGTCCAGAGTCTGCAGACCCGGTCCTTCCAGGAACGGACTGTAATGATCCAGATAATCCTCGGAAACCTCTGTGGTCTCATACATGTAGGCGTTGACCCACTCCCACTCGTTATCCTGCACATCTATCTCCACGCCGCCCAGGATATCGATGGTTTTAATCAGGGCCACGAAATCAATGCTCACATAATACTGGATATTCAGATCCAGGTTCGTATTCAGCATCTCCATGGCCTGCTTGGGGCCTCCCTTGGAATAGGCCGCGTTGCATTTTCCATATGTGTCATCAGCCCGGTTCAGATAAGTATCGCGGTAGACGGACATCAGCCGCACTTCCTTGGTCTCATTATTGATACTTGCGATAATCATGGTGTCGCTTCGGTTTCCCGCTCCCAGATCCCCAATCTCTCTGGTATCAATTCCAAACAGAGCAATATTGGTGTATCCTTTCAGAAGAGCTGCCGTATCCGCGTCCATATCCTCATTCATTCCCACATCTCCGGCAGCAATGCCCAGATTCTGCATCTTGTCAAGCTTGCTCAGTCCAAACACACAGACGCCCAAAACCAGAATCAGCACAAACTCCACTGCCAGAATAGCAATCAGTTTTTTCCTGCGCTTCGCTTTCTTCAGCTTTTTCCGGTCTTTGCGGCTTAGTTTATATTCGCCGTATTCATCCCGCTCTCTGCGTGTTCCGTGTTCCTGATAGCTTTCTTTTCTCTTTTTCGCATTTCTGCCTTTTGTATTGGCTGCCATAACATAACCCTTTCTGTTTCCCAACATTTAATAGGCATTCTTGTTGATAAAGCCTTTGAAAATTGTCAGAAATAAGATTTTTATATCAAACCCCAGCGTCCAGTTCTCAATGTAATAAAGATCGTATTCTATCCTCTTGCGGATGGAAGTATTTCCTCTGTAGCCGTTAATCTGTGCCCAGCCGGTCATACCCGGACGCACCTGGTGTTTAATCATATAGCGCGGGATTTCCTCCCGGAACTTCTCCACGAAAAACGGGCGTTCCGGACGCGGTCCTACCAGACTCATATCCCCTTTTAAGATATTAAAAAGCTGCGGAAGCTCGTCAATGCTGGTCTTCCGGATAATTTTCCCCACCTTTGTGACTCTCGGATCATCCGGCACTGTCCAGGCTCCTCTTTCCTTTTTGGGGGACTGCACGTCCATGGAACGGAACTTGTACATCCGGAAGGTCCTGTTATGAAGGCCTACTCGCTCCTGGGTGTAGATCAGCGGTCCCGGGGAAGTCAGCTTGATGGCAATGGCCGTCACCAGCATCACCGGCGAAAATATAATAATCGCGCAGACCGCTCCCACCAGATCCATGGTTCTCTTGACAAACGCGTTGAAGGTGTTTGTCAGAGGCACATGCCGGATATTAATGACCGGAAGCCCCATCAGATCTTCCGTATAAGGCCGTGTGGGAATAATATTATTGTAATCCGGAATAAACTTTGTATGCACGCCGGATTTCTCGCAGACCGCCACAATATGCTCCAGCTTCGAATACTCGCTTAAGCCCAGCGTAATGGCAATCTCATCCGGTTTCGCGCGCTCCAGCACCTCCGCTATCTCTTCGGTGCGGCCAAAAACTTCCACGCCCCGGTATTTCATGCCGCACTGGACATTGTCGTCCAGAATGCCCATGATATCATAGCCCCATTCGGGATTTGCCTTGATGCGGTCGATATACTCCTCCGCCGCGCGGCTGTAGCCCACCAGAATCATATGCTTCTGATTGAAACCCTTCTGGCGGATATGCTGAAGGGCTACACGGATAACATAACGGAACAGGCACTCCAGCGTGACGTTGATCAGGAAAAACCAGGCCAGCATCAGACGGGAGAAGTTGTTCGTAAAGTTTGTATCCTGCCGGAAGAAGAACATGGCTGTCATAAACAGCACGATGCCCACCACATTGGCCTGAACGATCTTCTCGGCCTCTACCCGTTTTCTGCGCACGCTTCTGGTCGTATACAGTCCAAAGGCCGCATACAGGATCAGATAACCAGGCACCAGATAAATGAGCACGCTCATATAATGCCTGAATACATAACCTGACACATTATCCAGCAGCTGGAACTGCACGGACCAGGCCAGCATATAAGACACCGCGATGATGCAGGCGTCTATCAGCACATGCAGCCGGTTAAAATAGCGCTGGTTGTCCTTAATCAATCTCTCTCACCCAAATCTTCTTGCGATATTTATCCACAATTCTATCTGAATTTTAACATAGGAGGGCAGGTTTTTCCAATAAAACTTTACCCTGCCGCTTTTCCCCTGTGTCCGAAGCCCCTCAAGCAGACCTTTCGCATAAAGGCCTCCGAACCCTTTTTTCAGGAAAAACAGGTATTTTACCCCAAAGCCCGCCAGAAGAAAGGGAAGATTCAGAACCATCTGAAGGAAAGGAAAATTCTTCCGAATCAGCCATACACTGTTCCGCGAGCTCAAGGTTACCTTGAATTCATTATACCGGGAACCGCTGGTGCCGCTCCCCGCATGAAGAACCTTTGCCGCCGGAACATACAGATTCCGGAAACCGGCAATCCGGGCCCGGAAGCCCACATCAATATCCTCCAGATAGGCGAAGTGCGCTTCATCGAAATATCCAATCTGTTCAAAGACAGATTTCCGGTAAATTGCCGCTCCCGCGCAGGCTGCGAAGATTCTGTCCGGCTTTTCATAGTATTCCACCGGCCGGTCCTTTCCTCTCGCGAAAGCCCATCCAAGAGCACAGTAAAAATTGCCTGCATCGTCAATTTTTCCCGGATCATGCTGAGAGATCAGCTTTGCCTGGGCGGAAAACGCCCGTTTATCCGCCGAAAGCGCCTTCTCCAGCGCTTCCGTAAAACCCGGAAGCACTTCTGTATCATTATTCAGCAGAATCACATAAGGACGCGCAGACGCCCGGATTCCTTCATTGACCGCTCTGGGAAATCCGTAATTCTGATCAAGAGCGATCAGACGGACCTCCGGAAATTTCTCCCTCACAAGCTCCCGGCTTCCATCAGAGGAACCATTGTCCACCACCAGGATCTCGGCTTCGGGAGCGTCTGCGGCAAGAGCCCTCAGGCAGGCCTCTATAAAAGCCATTCCGTTGTAATTCGGTATCACGATGGATACCTGTTCACCTGCTTTCATACATCACCGCCCACGGCTCATAATAGATATGATACCCTTTTTCTTTCAGCTGTGCGCACAGCTCCGGAACAGATACGGTCTGGCCGTCCCCCAGAAGCTCCCTTCGAATCAGGAAACAGTCTGTGGGGCTTTCCAGCTCCTGCTGCAGAAGGGCCCTGTGAAAATAACCGGTATATCCGGCCTTCAGCCCTTTCAGCCCACTGGAAAAGGGATCGTGTACTCCCTCCATGGAAATATCACAGCGCAGCCTTTTGTCTTTTCCGTAGACTCTGGCACAGGCCATGCCCGCGTCCCTTCTTTGACAGCAGGCAAGGAGTTCCCGGAAGAACCCCCTATTGATCCTTCCTCTGCGGACACAGGTAAAAAGCACATAATCTTCCTCTCCAAAAATTGTTACAGAATTATTACATGCCTTATCATAATATACAACGTTTATACCCGTTTGTCCATCAAATTTTTCAAAAGATTTTATGAAGAATTCTGAAGATCCCGGATACTGCACCCGAAAAAATCCATAATTTTCCGTATCCCACACGATTCCAGGGGTTCCGGAGCGTTCCAGATGGGCCGCGACCGCCCGTTTTCCCGACTCATATGCATAAAGCTTGCTTTCGGGATTGTTCGCTGTGGAAGAGGCGTGGCAGCGCCAGGAATACAAAACCTTCGGAATGTGGACCACCTTCCGGGCCTTTTCCGTACACCGGAATATGAAATCGTGATCCTGGGCCCCGTCAAATTCCCGGCGGAATCCTCCTGCCGCCAGGGCAGTCTCCCGCTTTACCGCAAAGAAATGGCAGATGTAATTATTGCTTCTCAAATATTCCAGATTGAAATCCGGCTTGAAATTGGGCTGAAAATGGCAGTTTTTGTCCGGATCAAATTTATCCTCATCCGTATAGACCGCGTCTGCCGGCTCCCCTTCATTCAATACCCGGACGATCTCAAACAGGGCCCCCGGAAGCAGCAGATCATCATGATCCAGAAGGCCCACATATTCTCCCTGCGCCATGGCAAGAGCAGCGTTTGTATTTTCTGAAATTCCGAGATTTTTCTCCAGCTTCTGATAACGCACCCGGGAATCCCGGCGGGCATACTCTTCTGCCGCGCGCCGGACTCTGTCCGAGGGACTTCCGTCCGCGATACACAGTTCAAGCTTTCCGTAGCTCTGCTCCAGCACCGAATCCATCATCTGCCGAAGGAAAGGCTCCGGCGTCTCATAGGCCGGCACCAGGATGCTGATAAGAGGGGAGAAGGAAAATACCGCTGATTTCTGTCTCTCCGTCTCCTCTTCATCCGGGAGACAGCCGGCCAGCCAGCTTTCATAGTCCCGCTCTGCCCGGTTTCTGTCCTCCCGTTCCTTCACCTTGCGCCACAGGCGGACCGCCCCGTACTGCCGCATAAAGCGCCAGCCGCGCCCCCATAATCCTGTCAGTTTTCCCATGAAACGCTCCTAAAAGGTCACTTCGCCGTCATGGGCGATAAGAGACGCGGACTGCACAAAATCCAAAGCGCAGATTTCTTTTACAAAAGCGCTTTCTTCTTTTACGCGCACTTCCACGATCATATCCATGCTGCCGCCGGATACATTGCGGGATCTGACCTTATAATAACGGCTGTATTTTTTTACCGTGTCCAGAATCTGAGACTCTCTGTCCGCGTCGGAAAGATTGACCACCAGCATCATAGGCGCTCTGGAAGCCGGGATATTCTCCAGCACCAGTACCAGCACCGTTACCACAAGGCAGGTCAGAAGCGCCACCTCATAGAGGCCGGCTCCGCAGATAATTCCGATGCTGATAGACCAGAACAGGAATACCAGATCCATCGGATCCTTGATAGCCGTACGGAAACGGACAATGGACAGAGCACCGACCATACCAAGAGAAATTACCAGGTTGGACTGCATGGCCAGAATGATTGCCGCCGTAATCACGGAAATGGCCGCCATAGCCACATTAAATCCTTTGGAATAAAAGGATTTCCGGGTCATCAGCCGGTAGATCAGGAAAATATAGCAGGCCAGAATACAGGTTACCAGAAAGGTAGCCATGATCCTTCCGGCCGAAATATCCATACTGGTAAATCCCTCCAGAAATGAGTTTTTAAAAACATCTTGAAATCCCATTCATTCATCCTCCATTTTTATATGTGAATACGCTGCCTTTGTCCACAGCCGTTATTCCCTGTGATTTTATACCGAGCTCCGGATTCCCGAAAGAGAATACCGTCTGCACAGGTAATATTTCGAAAAAGCTGTCTGGCGCAGATGAGAAAGCTGCAGATTCCGGTACAGGTAATCCGGCAGAAACTCATCGTATTTGACCTCCAGGATATGTTTTCCCGCAGGCATAATGGGCCTTGCCGGAACGTTCTTCTCCAGGAACAGCCCCACCGCGTCCGAAGAACGGATATTCCGGTCAAAAGTCACTCTCGTGTTCCCCAGGGGCTCCACATAAGGTTCTCTGTCATACTCCACAATGACCTTTGGCCGAAGCAGTCTGGTATTCATCAGCAGATTCAGTTTCTGAAGCACCGGCGGATAAGAAGGATCCGGCGCCAGAGGCCTGCCCGCCATCAGCGTCCGGCACTGCTCCACGGTCAGGCGGCAGGACAGTTTCTGCGTCATTCCATGCTGCTTCCTCTTCAGCTCCAGGTTGATGCGTCCCGGGTCAGCATTGTAAATCCGGATACGAAATTTCTCCCTGGGATCGGTTCCTATTTCATTTTCCGTATAACAGCTGTCATAGTAATCATCGAAATACAGGCTGCGTATCCGGTACCGGCCATCCGGCCCGGCATGCCTGTCCGGCTGAATCAGGTGCCCTATCCGGTTTTTCAGAAGCACCAGCTGTGTCTCTGACACAATATATTTGATTTCGTTCCGGTAATCCATGGTCTCTCTCCCTTCCCACTGACGGGCCGGCGGAAGCCTTCCGCCTTCTCCCGTCTCTACTCATAGCCGAGGCCCAGATACTCATCCAGACGTCCGTCAAAATAGTAATCCAGGATCTCCATCCGGTACAGAGCCATCCTCTTGAACAGCTCATAGTCCTGTCCGGAACTGCTGTCAGGCCACCGCTCTGCGTCCCGGGATGCCGCTCCCGAATCCTGAACCTGATGGATCAGCCCGTCCACCGCTTCCGTCAGATTTTCATCCGAAAGAACCCCCTGGCGGAATTCTGTCCACCGGTCAGCCACATAAGCCCGAGAGCCGTCCACGTCAAGCTCCAGAAGCCTGTCTCCGAAGCTCCAGTTGATCCGCTCTGAATAAAGAGCCGTATTCAGCCCTATATTCCATACATTCCCCTCTGTGCCCTCCTGCAGCGCGTCCCCCCAGGTGATATCCATATCCCAGGGCGCAAAATATATTTTCCGGGAATTTCCTCTGTTTTTTGCCACATAATACATGTTTTTTCCCCGATTGTCAATTCCCAGAACCGCCTGAAGGTAGATCCAGATATCCAGAGCCCCTTCCCGGTCCGTAAGCTCAGAAGCTTCCGCGGCAAAAGTCTCGTCATCGGACAGATCCCGAAGCTCCAGATAGGAAAGCAGGAATTCCCAGTCCGTCCGGTCAATGACTGTGTGCCTGCCTTTCAGCTCGTAGCCTGACAGGGTCTCCCCATAGGCCTCCTGATTCAGGAGCTCCTCTGTGGGCTGGTCCTGAGGCGTCACAGATTTATAGGAATATTCCTCCTGGCCGCCCTCTCCTTCCTTCGTCAGATCCAGCTGCTTGGAATCCACAGGCTCCATCAGCAGATACAGGCCCCAGTACTCATGATTGAAAAATACTTCCACATAAGTCATCCGCGTACCGAAGTATGCCTCCGGAAATTCTTCCTGAGAAGCGCCCATCTGCTGCCAGACATCAGCGCTTAATTTGTCTCTGATTTTGGAGGAATCGCTGTACATGGCATTCAGAATCCATTCATCATCCCTCCGGAGGCCGAACAGAGATTTTTTGTCCTCCACAATCTCCCCATCTCTGTTCTGCTTTTTCAGGCTCAGCTTATAGCCTTTCTTTTCGTAGGTACGGCTTGTATTTCCCCTGATATGCGCTTCCAGAATACTGGAGGATGTCCAGTCCACCTTGGTTCCGCTGTCCCAGAACCGGACGCTTCCCCCAAACACCTCCATATCGGCGGAAGCCTCTGTCTCAATGGAAACCACAGGGAGGCCGGTCACGGTCAGCCAGCATTCCTGATATTCTCCGCCGCGGACAGCGTAAAACCGGAATTTTGTGCCTTCCCGAATTGCCTGCTGTTTATCAGAGTCTGTTATATTTTTCTCAAAAAGCAGCGTCACATCCGGCGCGGCGCTTGCCAATTCTCCCTGTTCCCAGCCCGCCGCCTCCATATTCAGCGGAAGATAAAAGGTAGAAGTGTTTTCATCATAAGGAAGTACTTCGCCGGAAAATGCCAGCTCTGTAAAAAATGGGGACTCCGCTTCCGTATGAGTAGCCAGAAGCTGGGCTATTTCCTCCTCAGAGCCCTGCCGAAGCGCAACAGCTCCCTTCACCAGCGGCCAGAGAAACAGAAAAGCCAGACAAAATCCCAGCAGTATCAAGTTCAGCCAAAGAGCTCTCTGTTTCCTCACTCCACATATCCCTCCAAATCCAGATAGGCAAGCGGATCCTCAAGCTGTTCATCCAAATAACTCATCCGCTCACAAGCCAGCTTCTTCAGGCTCTCATAATCATCATTATGTCCGCCGGTCACCCACAGAGCTTCATCCCTTTCAAAGGCTCCCGAATCCACCACCTGGTGGGCGTAGGAATCTATATGCTCTGTAAGCCATTCATCCGAATAAACCGTCTGCCGGAGCTCCTTCCACCTGTCTTTCACTTTTTCCTGAGCGTTGTCCACATTGAGCTGTATCAGCCGGTCACCCAGCTTCCAGGCAATCCGCATAGTCAGAATCTCTTCTGAAAAACGGGTCCGGTTTCCTGCGTCAAAATCATGCACATTTCCCCAGGTATAGTCCATATCCCATGGCAGAAAGCGGATCCGATACTGGCCATCGTCCCAGACTGCCGGATAAAAGATATTTCTTTCTATGTTATCCATGCCGATTACCGCCTGAAGATACAGCCAGACATCCAGCGCATTATCTATATCAATCAGATTTCCTATCTCCCGGATGAAGACCGAATCGTCTCCCTCCAGACATGCCAGATAGGTGTTCAATATCTCGAAGTCTTCCTCTGTCTGAGCCGCCCAGCTTCCTTTCAGCTCAAATACACCCGCGTCCTTCTGCTTGTACAGATACTCCACCGGCTGGGCTTCGTTTTCCTTTGTGAGATCCAGCTGTTTATAGTCCACCGGTTCCATCAGGCCATAGATCCCACGGTATTCTCCATTCAGAAAAACCTCAATATATTCCATATGGTATCCGTAAAAGCCGTTTGAATCGATTTCCAGAGCCCCGGACTCATTCCAGATATCCAGAGACAGCTTGTCTCTGACTTTGGTATCCTCGCTGTACATGGCGTAAAGAAGCCACTCATCATCCTCGCGCATTCCCAGAAAGGAAACCTGATTGTCCCGCAGAGAACCGCTTCCGGTCTGATTTTTTTTATACAGCGTAATCTTAAAGGATTTTTTCGGATTCAGACGGCTGCTGCCGCCCCGGATATGGCCGCTCATCACACTCTCGGTCACCCAGTCCGTCTTTGAATCCGCTTCATAAAAACGCAGGGTACCGAAGATTTCATCATAACGGATCTCCTCACCCGAATCTGTATCAAGCTCCATCACAGGCAGCCCCGTGAAGACCACTGCGTATTCCCGGAAAGCGTCCTTCGACGCCGCAAGCAGCCGGTAGCTTTTTCCTGTCCGTATGGCCTCCTGCTTGTCATCCTCCAGAGGATTATCCAGCAGATACACGTCCACGCCCGCGTCGGCCGCAGCAAACGTTCCGGTCTCCCAGGCTTCCTCTTCCATATCCACCGGAAGGTAAAAGGTGCCGGAAGCCCTGTCACAGGGAAGGGTCTCTCCTGAAAACAGCAAATCCGTCAGGAGCGTACCTTCTGTCTCCGTTCTGTTTTTCTTAAGCGCCTCCGCCTCCTTCTCCGAAAGTGCCTGCGTTCCCATATCCGGTTTCTCCAGCGGGAAGCACACAAACCGCAGAAACCCGCAGATAAGCAGAAACAGTCCGATTCCAAGCGCTGTCCTTCTATTCCGCATATCCGCTCCTTTCTCTTTACCTCAGTCAGTGTTTCTCAATAAAAATCTTTCGGGTAATGAAATTATATACCATAACCACAGCTGTCGCAAAGATTTTTACGACCATATAGGCATAACGCGAGTACGCCGCCAGGGCCTGGCTCTGCTCCATCAGGTTTTCCAGCCAGGAAGTTCCGCCCCACATACACAGCTGATTGATGCCCAGGCCTATCAGACTCAAGACTACAAACACCACAAACTGCACAATCTTATTGGCTTCCTTATCCGCGTCAAATACCACAGTGACACTTAAAATGTAATTCACAATCGTGGAAATCGTGTAGGAGCAGCCGCTGGAAATCAGCGACGGGATGCCCGCCAGCTCTGTCAGTCCTATCATGATGAAATAGTCTATGAAAAAACACAGAAAGCCCACAGCTCCGAATTTTATGATTTGCGCAAACAGTTTCTTCATTTCTTACATTCCTCCATATGATTCAATCCGAAATTTTCCTTCTTCCATGCAATATATTTTATATCTTAATTTCCGGCATCATTAGCTGTAAAACACAAAAATGCCAGCCAAAATCAAGAGATTTCCAATAACTTTTCTCTTTGTAATTTTTTCACCAAAAAAGATTCTGCTCCAAATCATAACCAGCAGAAAGCCAACAGAATCTATCACAGGGCCATTTTTGTAATCTACACCCCTATAGGCAAAAACCGTCAGCAGCGTGGAAAGAACCATCATTCCGTATCCGATAATTACCCAGGGATTTACATATTCGCGCCAGATAGAAGAATAAGTCTTTAGCGCGCTTTTTTTCAGAAGGATCTGGGAAAACGAAGCCACAATCACAGAACCCAGAAGCAGTAAAATGTATTCATTCATCATCTGTATTCACCAACATCGTACCTGCCAGGACAATCAGTACACCCAGCACGTTATTTACCGTAATCTTTTCATGAAAGAAAATCACTGCCCATACCAGCGACCACAGAATTGCCATGGAACGATTGGCATATGCCACCGAAAGATCAAATCTTTTAATAATTTGCTGCCACAAAATGGCATAAATTCCCAAAATAGCAATTTCCAATCCATAGAAGAAAATAAACTGCCAGGACAACACCTCATAGCCAGCCGCCCCCTTGGCCGCCACACTGGACAGAGTGTATATTACAATCACCAGCTGCAAAATCAGAATGCTTTTTAAACTAATACGCTTCTTTTCTTTCATATTTTTCTCTCTTCTTAAAACCACCATTCGATAGTTAAATATATATTATCCTTGTTAAACAGTAATTTGTCAACATTCTCAATTCCCTGTTTTTGTAACTTCCTGCACAGAAGTCTCTTTCACCGAAAAATCATAGATCTCAAACACTCTTTCTCCATAGTCCAGAGTATCTACAAGTTCCCTCCCCAGATAATCATCCCCATATACACTGGTATAATAGCGATCCATATAGCGCAGATTAATGTACTCTATAGAAATGACATACACATTGTCCTTTTTCACAATATCCGTTTTCGGATCTGTGATGCCAAGCTTACTGTCCTTTTCATTTTCAAGGGGAGAAAATGTATGCCAGCCGCCCACAGACAGCAGGTTGGTAAACGGGAAGCCCCGGTGGATCCTGAAGTTATCCGTGTAGGTTTCAATGGAAAAGGTGGTCATAAAATAGACGTTTTCCATGTGCTCCGCCATATAGCGGTTCACATCCAGAAATTCGTCATTATAGGCAGTCCTCCAGGTATTATTGTCTCGAACTGCATTCCAGATATTGAACGCCAGAAGCGTCAATACCGCGCAGGAAGCCGCCCATGTCAGCACTCCCACTGCCTTTTCCTCCAGGAACCAGCGCAGCCTTTCGAATCTTTCCGGCTGGCCCTCTTTTTTCAGAAACGCGGTCCGGTACCAGATGGCAAACATGGAAAAAATAACAAGGAAATACAGAGCAAAACCCACTCGCTCCAGAATTCTGTGGCGGTAGCCCAGATACAGCCAATACAGCATCGTACCAGCCAGAATGAAGCCTGCAAGCCAGAACTGTTTTTTATCTTTCCCGTAACAATATCCCAGAGCCATCGCCGCAGCAGCAAGGCAAATCAGATTCGCCGAGCGGTAGGTATCCTTTCCCCAGTGTTCATAAATTGTCTCCACAGCATCCACAAGCCTATCCTTTACAGAATGCTGCTGCACATAAAGTTCTCTGGAACGTTTTGCGATGGCGGCCATCTTTTCACTGTACAAATCATCTGTCAGATACAGAGAATATCGCTGCATATTCTCCACTTCCTCCGGCGTCATTCCCAGAGAATCATAGAATTCCGAATCATCCTCATAATTGGCGATTCCGTAATAATCCATAATCGCTTCCCGGTCTTTATTATAAGAAAGAAATTCTCTCCATTCCGGTGACCGGTACGCAAAAGCTTCCGTGCCCAGAATCAGCAGAACACCGCATAAGAGACCGGCCGGCACACCGATATGCCGGAGTGTAAAGGGAACCCTCCCTTTTCTTGACCATTTCAGATATTTCCAGCAGTAACAAAGCCCAGCCACAGGCAAAACCATAAGAAATACGTCATCCCGGATCAGCAGGGACAGCAGAATCAGCAGGACAGACAGTCCCTCTTCCACAATAATCTGAAAACGCTCCGAAGCTTCAGAGGTGTAAAACAGATAAATGCCCGCCGCCCCTGCAGCTGCAGCTGTCACAGTCCACTGAAAATCGGTGATATGCTGCAAACCCAGACAGGTCACCAAAAGCAGGGAAATAATGGTATAGCCGCCTTTCCAGAGCAGGCTCCGCTCCGACACAAATCCCCGATACAGCACCATCGCAAAAGATACAAGCATTACGCCGATCAAAGTCAGGCCATACCAGTCCGTTCCCGGAAAAGCCCTGTAAAGGCCGCTGATAAAAAGTCCCAGGATATATTTCATATGAATCAGGTGGGCATCCGGTTCTCCAGTAATCGCCCCTGCCGCCACATTCCGCATGGCTACATCATCGTTAATCTCATAGATAAACGGAATCCTCTGATATACCAGAATAAAATATACTCCCATGACTGCAAATGCCAGAAAAAGCGATATCAATACCCGGCTTTTTGTTCCAACCCGTCTCATGGTTCCTCACCCTTCCTTTTCTCTGATATTCGACAGTCTAGAAAGCAAGAAAAAGAGACGCCGCCAGAGCCGCGCCTGTACTTTCTCTCAATTTCTTCATTGGTCTTTCTCCTTCTCATCCGCCTTCATCCTGTCATAGGCTTCCTTAGCCTGAATCAGGCGCATCTCAAAGTCCTGCTTGTTCTTCTGCTCCATGCTCTGAAGCACCAGCCCGGCGAACAGAGACTGCAGAGCGGCAATCAGTACAAAGCCGCATACGATCAGCGTCGGGAAGCGGGGCACCAGCCCGGTCTGCCAGTACTCAACCAGAATCGGAATCAGAAATACCACTGCCAGCACGGCCAGGATTCCCGAAAGCAGGGAAAAGAAGGCCAACGGCTTATAATTTTTATACAGGCTTAAGATGCGGCTTAACACTTTCAGGCCATCTGAAAAGGTATTCAGCTTGGAGACGCTGCCCTCGGGCCTGTCACGGTAATCGATGACCACATGGTCCACCTGCATATGCTTGTCCGCCGCATGGATACTCATCTCTGTCTCGATCTCAAAGCCTCTGGAAAGCACCGGGAAAGTCTTTACAAACTGATAGCTGAAAGCCCGGTAGCCTGTCATGATATCCTGAATATTTGTGTCAAAGAACCGGTTGATGCAGTTCTTTACAAAGGAATTGCCGAAATTATGGAAGGGACGCTTGTTTTCCGTATAATAAGTGGAAGAAAGCCGGTCGCCTACTACCATGTCCGCCTGCTCTTCCACCACCTTGCGGACCATCTCGGGAGCAGCCTCTGCCGGATAAGTATCGTCGCCATCTACCATGATATAGACTTCCGCCTCTATCTCCCGGAACATTCTGCGGATGACATTTCCCTTTCCCTGCTGGTATTCATGGCGCACCACAGCGCCGGCTTCTCTGGCCAGATCAGCCGTTCCGTCTGTGGAATTGTTGTCATAGACGTAGACTACTGCTTCCGGCAGGACCCGCCGGAAATCCTCCACCACTTTTTTTACCGTTCTGCTCTCATTATAGCAGGGGACAAGCACCGCTATCTTATCCATCATATCTGTCCTCCGTCTGTCATATCCCATTTCCGGAATCCGCTGTCACTGTTTTCCGTGGAATACTTTTTTCTTTTCCTGCCTCTGAACAGGCTCTTCCCGGCGTGCTTCTTCCCACACTGTCCAAAGCAGATACACAAGAAGGGGCGCACAGGCAATAAACGGGTAATGGTAACGCAGCGCTACCACCGGTCCCAGAAGATTCGTGAGAAAATATCCCCCAAAGGGCACCAGCATCAGCGCTCTTTTCCACTGCCGTCCGTAAAGAACCAGAAGGCATGCAAAAATCCACAGCCAGGTATAGGCTCCCAAGTTGAAGGAAGCTGCCGCCACCGGAATCTTCCGGAAGGAAGCCTCATTTCCCAGCCGGCTGTAAAATTCCGAAAGAGCCGGAAACTTCGATTCCATCTCCACATTCACGTCTTCCCGGAAATCCGCGCATTCATATTCAAAGTATTTCCTTCCATGCTCCGTATCTTCAATCGAATTTCCGGGATACCAGTATCCGAACGTATTTGCCAGGAAGGAATCCAGATACATCTTTTTATGCCTCATACCCGCGGAAAGCCAGGCTTTCAGGAAAGGCCAGGGATTCTCCGCGAATTTTTCTCCGTTAAAATAGGCCTTCACAGGGTCAGCAAATCGGGACAGATAGGAATTCATGCCCTCCTCTGAGATAATAGATAAAAAGGCTTCCTTTTCCTCCTCCGTCAGCCCCTGATTATCCAGGTTATAGACCCTGGCCGCAGACTGCATCAGGACACTGCACATTTCCCGGGGATCGCTGGGCTCGATGCCAAGAGCGCTGTAGACGGGACCGTTATAAATCCCGTAAAAGGCCAGGCAGATCAAAATCAGCACCAGCATCTTCTTCCAAAACCTGCGGAACACAAAAAGCAGGAACGGAATGCAGACCAGAAACATGTGAAATCCGTTGTTGCGCAGAGCAAACAGGAAGAACACATTGACGCAGAACCCTGTCTGCCTCTTCCAGGAAGAGAAGAAACCTTCTCTGTTTTCCGTCATGCGCAAAATCTGTATGATAAAGACTGCAAATACTGCCGTAAACAGCGAATCCTTGGTGGCACAGAGCGCCATCAAGCCATTTACAGGATGAAACCCCAGAAAAAGAAGAGAGACGGCCTGCAGCCATCCCGGCGCCCGGCGCTGACGCAGATACAGGCACAGCTGTCCGTAGAGAGCAGCCATCGCCGCCATCTGGATCAGAGAATAAAGAAGCGCTCCCGTCTGGTTGCCCGCCTGGCCGGAACCAGCCAGCCCATGCCCGATCACTCTCGCCACACCCAGAAGCGCTGTGTGAAGGATCGGATGGTGGCCTGTCACAGTTCCATCCACAAAGGCCGCCAGCTGCCAGCCGCTGTCATAGGAGAAAATGCCGGGCCAGGAAGCCAGAAGCACCGGAACCCAAGACAGGAACAGAACTGCCGCGCACAGAAGATAAAACTTCCGGTCAGAAAGTCCCGTAATCCACCGAACAACCTTACGGAAGAGGTTTTCCGGGGAATCTTCTGTCCGTTCTTCCTTCAGTTTCTTTCCATCCTCCAGGGCACGGAGCCCCAGACCGGTACAGATTCCCAGAAACGGCGTCAGGCACAGCAGCGCCAGGAAGACATTTCCGTGCCAGATCGTGTCTGTCTCATCCAGGGAAAACCCGAAGCTTGTCATGGCCGCGAAAAGGAATCCCCCCGCCAGGGAAAACACAGCCAGTCTTCCGGTCACCTTCCCTGCAAAGAACCGGAGAGCCAGGTACAGAAAAGCTCCGAAGACCGCCATGCAAAACAGGCTGTTGGAAAACAGGGTGCCCTCCGAACAGATCTGATACAGCTGGTTGAAGCCCACGACAGCCAGGAAGGCTGCCAGAACCGCTATGCAGTTGCCGGCCCGGAAACGCTTTTTTGCCATGATCTCTCCTATTTAATCGTATAATCTGAATAATCCAGCGAGAAATTGGGATTGAAATAAGGATCTCCCGCATCCAGATCTGCCTTCCACTTTGTCCGGAACAGATCCACCTCATGCTGGAACCGCTTCATTTTTTCTCCCTCTTCCATGCCTCTCGTCTTGGACTCATAATGATATAATTCCGCAAAAGGCGTGAACACATTCAGGTAGCCCGCATGGCGCAGCTTCAGGCAGAAATCCACATCATTGAAAGCCACGCTGAAGGTCTCGTCCAGTCCGCCCACCTCATCATACTGGGCACGGCTTACCAGAAGGCAGGCCCCTGTCACTGCCGTCACATCCTGGGCGTAGCAGAGACGGCCCATATAGCCCAGATGCATCTTGTCATCCTTGTAATGGGTATGGCCGGCTGCCCGGTGGGCGCCCAGGCCTATGACAATGCCTGCATGCTGAATGGTATTGTCCGCGTAGTAAAGCTTTGCGCCCACAGCGGCCACATCCGGGCGCTGGGCATACATCAGCATTTCTTCCATCCACTCCCGGGTAATGATCTTGATGTCATTATTCAGCAGCAACACGTATTTTCCCTTTGTAAAGGTCACGCCGAAATTATTGATGCGGGAATAATTGAAATCTCCCTCATACTTCACAATCCGAATCTTGGGATTGTGCTCCAGCGCCTTATAGTAATCGAAGATCTCTTTTGTCTCACTGTTATTCTCCACAATGACAATCTCATAATTCTCATAGGTGGATTTATTCACAATAGATTCCACACAGCGGGACAGATCTTCCATATGATCCTTATTGGGAATCACAATGGAAATCAGCGGTCTCTCCAGCAGCGGATAGCGGATTCGGAAAATAGTCGGGAAAGCTCTTGTACTTTCAACCTTGGCGTCCATGCCGTACACATCCATGATGTGATCATGAACCGCTCTCTTGGCCGCGTCCACCGCATAGGTCTTGGCATTGATATCCTGGGCCACGGAGGCCTTATGGGATCTCCAGTAATAAAGGGCTTTAGGAACATGATATACCTTTTTTGCCTTTGTGGTCAGCCGCAGAATCATGTCATGATCCTGGCTGCCGTCATATTCGCTTCGGAATACGCCTGTCTCATCCAGCAGATGTCTGGAAAAGGCGGAAAAATGGCAGATATAATTATTGCCCCGCAGGTTGTCAATGGCAAAATCCGGCTTGAAATGCAGCACAATCATATGATCAATGCTGTCTCCCTCAAACGTAATCTCATCGCAGTAAATATAGTCGGCTCCCGTCTCGTTGATTGCTTTCACATATTCGTAAAGCACCGCAGGATGCAGAATGTCATCGTGATCAAGAAGAGCGATATAATCGCCTGTGGCAAGCTTCAGGCATTCATTGGTATTACCCGAGATACCCTCATTGTGATCCAGCACATGATAAATGATTCTGGGATCCTTTTCGGCATATTCCCGGCAGATCTCTCCCACATAGGCATGGTCGTGATCACTTCCGTCCGCCAGACACAGCTCCCAGTTCTGATATGTCTGAGCCTGCACGCAGTCCAGAAGCTCTCTCAAGAATTTCTCCGGTGTATTGTAAAGGGGCGTCAGAATGCTGAATTTCACCATATTGGGAAAAACCGCCTCTCGCTGCCGCTTTGCCTCTTCCGGGGACGGAAAGCTGGCTGTGCCGTGGCGCTTCATATTCTTTCGCTCCTGCATCTTACTTCTGACCTTCCGCATCAGTCCCGGAATAGAGCCGTAGCGGGTCAGCCTGTCCCTGGTCTTCTCATAGAAATGAAGGCCCTTGCGCAGAGGGGTTGCAAGCTTCCAGGCAAAGCTGCCCTTGATTCGGTCCAGCTTGAAATTCAGCTCCTCAATCTCCTTTTCGCATTCCTCAATCTTGCTCACAAGAACCTCGGATTTTTCCCTTTCCGCCTCATAGAGCTTCTTATAATCGTTCTGTAATTCCTGATTGTCCATCTTCTCCCTCATCAGCCGGCCCGTCTGCTGCCGGATGTTCCTACATCAGTTTTTCACTCGGATCCTCATAGGCGTCGCAGACCTCTTCCGCCTCGCCCATCATACGGATGTGTCCCTTGTCTATCCAGATAGCCCGGTTGCAGATCTCCTTCACCTGCTCGATGCTGTGGGACACAAACAGCACCGTGGTATTCCGGTCCATCATCTCACGAATTCTCTTTTTGCACTTATTCTGGAACTGATAATCTCCCACCGACAGAATCTCGTCGATGATCAGAATGTCCGCGTCCACAATCGTCGCAATGGAAAAGCCAAGCCTCGCCAGCATACCGGAAGAAAAGTTCTTGATAGGCACATCCACGAACCGCTCCAGTCCGGCAAAGGAAATGATATCATCAAAGCGCTCCTCCAGCATTTCCTGGGGATAGCCGATCAGCGCTCCGTTCAGGAAAATATTTTCCCGGGCAGTCAGATCATGGTCGAAGCCTGCGCCCAGCTCAATCATGGGCGCGATGGTTCCTGTCGTCTCCACGCTTCCCTTTGTGGGCTTCAGCACTCCCGCAATGATTTTCAGCATCGTACTTTTGCCCGATCCGTTCATACCCACCAGGCCCACGGAATCTCCCTTGCGCACCTCAAAGCTGATATCATTCAGGGCCCAGAATTCCTCATAAAACAGCTGATGCTTCAAGGCCTTGATTACATATTCCTTGATATTGTCCACCTTTTGTTTGGAGAGGTTGAAGCACATGGACACATTATTTACTTCTATCGCATTCTCTATCTTCATGACTCTCTCCTATATTTTCAGTATAAAGCTGTCCTGGGATTTCTTAAACACCAGGGAACCGAGCAGGAGCGCCACTGCGCACCAGATAAGGCTCTGCACATGCAGAATCGCCGGCGGCGTCACTCCGTCCAGCACTACCGCACGGAAGATCTTGATAAAGGCCGTCAGCGGATTGATATTAACGATGACTCTCACCCAATCCGGTGCTCCTTCCAGAATCGACATGGGATAAATCACCGGCGTCAGGTACATCCAGGCGGTAGTCAGCACACTGTACAGATGCATCAGATCCCTGAAACTGACGGCCGCAGCCGACAGAAACAGGCTGACGCCTGTGGAAAACAGCAGCACATAGAACAGAGGAAGAACCGCCAGAAGAATCGTCGGCGTCACTCTCGATCTTGTCACTACCATCACAATTACCAGCGCCAGCATAGAAGCCAGCAGATTTACGCCGCTGGATATCACCTTCGTGATCGGAAACAGATATTTGGGTACATAGACCTTTTTGATCAGCTCTCCGCTATGCACAATCGAGCCCATGGCAATGCTTGTAGACTCATTGAAAAAGTTAAAAATAACCTGGCCGCAGAGCAGATATACCGGGAAATTTTCCACCTCTCCATATCTGGAAAAGAAGTAAGAAAACACTACGGACAGCACTGCCATCATCAGAAGAGGATTCAGCACCGTCCAGAGTAAGCCCAGAATAGAACGCCGGTATTTGGTTTTGATATCCCTCATCACCAGCTGGTTAATGAGGGCTCTGTATTTGACAAAAACACTAAGCAAGCTCACGGCGGTATCCTTTCTGAATCACTCGGTTTATGACTGCAATCAGCACAAAAGCTCCAAGCCATACCAGTCCAAAACGAAGGAAGCTGAATGTCAGCACCTGATCGTTGGGCCGGGGCGTGGAGTAATAGGCATCATTAAAAATAAAAAGCTCCGTGCAGAGCGCGATATAGACAGAGGCCAGGAAAGTCAGAATGTTGCCCTTGCCCAGGATCACTTTCAGCGGTCCCCGGGCGTCATGCTGCAGCTTCCAGATTCCGGAGGAATAGATATCCTCCTCCTCGATCTTCAGCCTGCGGTTTTCCTTTTCCAGAGCATGATTCTCCTTCATGGCAGCGTCCAGCTTGCCGAGTAGCTGCGCTTTCTCCTTTTCGGAAACGCTGTGCTTTTTGATCTCCTGCCAGTATTCCTTTTCCGCCAGGCCCAGCTCCAGCACCTGAAAGCGCACCCTGGCCCCTGTCAGCTTCAGACACAGGGCCTCATCCACAAAAAACTTAGGGTCTTTATGAAGATACACAAAAACCGGCTCAAAATCCACATCACTGTTGGTCTTGATCCTGGAAAAATCAATATTTTTCGTCTCTCCATCCTCATAGGTCAGAGAGAT
This sequence comes from uncultured Merdimonas sp., assembly GCA_944375745.1. Classification (GTDB taxonomy): domain Bacteria; phylum Bacillota; class Clostridia; order Lachnospirales; family Lachnospiraceae; genus Laedolimicola. The sequence goes on along the minus strand of CALWAV010000075.1, from coordinate 41,479 downwards.
CTCCTGCAGCCGGACCATGCTGCTGTCCTCCAGCAGCGGGTCAAACCGGAAGCCACAGGTATGCTCAAAGCCGCTTAAATCAAACTCCAGCGCCACGGTCTCGCCCAGAGCGCAGGTATAGGGAACCGTCAGAGAATCCTCCGGACGAAAATCCTTTCCCGTATCGATAAAGACCTCCGCGGTCAGCTGTCTGTTCTCTCCCATGCTACTTTTTCAACTCCTTAATTCCGCCCCATTTCTGGTCCTTCTCGGAAATGGTCAGTTCCATTCCTTCCGGAATCGGCCACTCCACTCCGATATCCGGATCATTCCAGATAATGCCGCCTTCATCGTTCGGATGGTAAAAATCTGTGCATTTGTACGCGAACTCCGCGTGATCGGAAAGCACGAGAAAGCCGTGGGCGAAGTTCTTCGGAATAAAGAACTGCTTTTTATTTTCCGCGGAAAGGAGCACGCCGTACCACTGTCCATAGGTGTGGGATCCTTCCCTGAGATCCACTGCCACATCAAAGACTTCTCCGCTGACCACCCGGACAATCTTGTCCTGGGGATGGTTGATCTGGAAATGAAGTCCCCGCAGCACGCCCTTCTTGGAGGAAGACTGGTTGTCCTGCACAAAAGTCAGATCGATGCCTGCCTCCTTAAAATCATTGTAATTGTAAGTCTCCATAAAATAGCCGCGCTCGTCTCCAAAAACCGCAGGCGTAATAACTTTCAGTCCCTCTATGGGACAGGTCTCTACTGTAATCTTTCCCATTTCTGTATTTCTCCCTTTGCAGAATTATAGACCGTTCGCCACATCTACCAGATACTGGCCATAGGCCGTCTTCATAAGAGGCTTCGCCAGCTCCAGAAGCTGCTCTCTGTCAATAAAGCCCCGGCGGTAAGCGATCTCTTCGATACAGGAAATATACATGCCCTGGCGCTTCTGGAACGCCGCCACAAAATCTGCCGCGTCAAGAAGGGCGTCATGATTTCCGGTATCCAGCCAGGCAAAGCCGCGGCCGAGAGTCTCCACCTGAAGAGTTCCCCTGCGGAGATATTCATTATTGATGCTGGTGATCTCAATCTCGCCTCTGGCGGAGGGTTTTACTCCCTTCGCGATTTCGATCACATCATTGTCGTAAAAATACAGGCCGGGAACCGCGTAATTTGACTTGGGATGCTCCGGCTTTTCTTCAATAGAAAGAGCCTTTCCGTTCTCATCAAATTCCACCACACCATACTCCCGGGGATCTTTTACATAATAGCCGAAAATCGTGGCTCCATGCTCCCGCTCCGCGGCCCGCTTCAATACCTTGGAGAAGCTCTGTCCATAGAAGATATTGTCTCCCAGAACCAGGGCCACCCGGTCTGTTCCGATAAAGGATTCCCCGATCAGGAAAGCGTCAGCCAGTCCTCTCGGATACTCCTGCACCGCGTAGCTGATATCCATGCCGATCTGGGAGCCGTCCCCAAACAGCTCCTTGAACACCGGCAGATCCCGGGGGGTGGAGATAATCAGCACCTCACGGATGCCGGCCAGCATCAGCGTAGACAGCGGGTAATAAATCATGGGCTTATCATAAACCGGCATGATCTGCTTGGAAATGGCCTTTGTGAGCGGGTAAAGTCTGGTTCCGGCGCCTCCGGCCAGAATAATTCCTTTCATTAATATAACCTCCGTCCAGGAACACGTCCTGCTTTATTTATCCTGATACATATCCTGATAATATTTCTGATAGTCGCCGCTGGTCACGTTCTTCATCCAGTCCTCATGCTCAAAATACCACTGGATGGTCAGACGGATGCCGTCCTTGAACATGGTCTCCGGATACCAGCCGATCTCTTTCTTGATCTTGTCCGGCGCAATGGCATACCGGCGGTCATGGCCCTTGCGGTCTGTCACATAGGTAATCAGATCCTTGCTTACCAGTTTCTTTCTCGGGTCATCATCCGGCAGCATTTCCTGAAGCGTCTCCAGAATAATATTGATAATCTCGATATTCTGCTTCTCATTGTGCCCGCCGATATTGTAGCGCTCGCCCAGGCGTCCCTTTTCCTGAACCATGTCAATGGCCTTTGCGTGGTCGTCCACATAGAGCCAGTCACGGACGTTCTTTCCGTCTCCATATACCGGCAGCTTCTTGCCCTGGAGCGCGTTATTGATGATCAGCGGGATCAGCTTCTCCGGGAACTGGTACGGTCCATAGTTATTGCTGCAGTTTGTGATATTCATGGGGAAATGATAGGTATCCCAGTATGCCTTTACCAGCATGTCCGAAGACGCTTTGCTGGCAGAATAGGGGCTGTGGGGATCAATGGGAGTCGTCTCATAAAAATAAGTATCTCCCTCTTCCAGTGATCCGTATACCTCGTCCGTGGACACATGAAGAAACTTCTTGTCCTCCTTAAAGCTTCCGTCCGGCAGCTCCCAGGCTTTCTTCGCCGCGTTCAGCATCACAAGGGTGCCCAGCACGTTGGTCTCCACAAAAATCTCCGGGTTGCGGATGCTGCGGTCCACATGGCTCTCCGCCGCGAAATGCACCACCCGGTCGATGTCATTTTCCTCGAAAATCTTCTCAATCGCCTCTCTGTCGCGGATATCTGCCTTGATAAAGGTGTAGTTTTCCCGATTTTCCACATCCTTCAGATTCTCCAGATTTCCCGCGTAGGTCAGCGCGTCTACATTGATAATACGGATTTCATCTCCGTATTTGCGGAACATGTAATGAATGTAATTGGAACCGATAAATCCGGCTCCGCCGGTAACGAGATACGTTCTCATCCGAAAATTTCCTCCTGTTTCGTTCATACACCATGCCGAATTATGGTATTGTCGCTAGTAGTATATCATTAAACGGCCGGAAGAGCAACATTTTTAACAGCACGAAAAAAAGCGCCCGGGAACCGGGGCCGGAACCTGCTGCGGTTCCGGTCCCGGTTCCCGGAACACCTCCATCTCATACTGCGCGGTGTCCCGGCTCCTCCTTACCGGATGATCGTACCGGCCTTCTGCTGATAGGCCTCTTTTGCCTTTGTAAGCTCCGCGATCACAGCCACACGGCCTTCCCGGCCTGACACAAAGGACGCGCCCGCGGCCATCTTCGGAAGGACGGAAGCCTTCGGGAACTGTCCGGCAGCCGCGTACTCTTCCACCTGCTCCGGGCTGACCACATCCAGCTGCTTCTCCCGGTCTGTACCGTAGTTGATAGACACCTTTTCCTGATCGGTGAGAATCATCAGCATATCCGCGTCCAGAAGCTCCGCCAGTTTTCCGCTGGCATAATCCTTCTCGATGACCGCGCTGGCGCCCTTCAGACGATTGCGCTGGCGCAGCACAGGAATTCCGCCTCCTCCGCAGGCAATCACAATCTGATCCGCGTCCAGCAGAGCGCGGACAGCATCGATCTCCACAATATCCTTCGGCTTCGGAGCCGCCACAATCCGGCGGAAGCCTTTTCCCTTTTCTTCCACTACAAAATTGCCCTTTTCCTCTTCCGCCGCGGCTTCCTCCGCTGTCATATACCGGCCAATGACCTTGATAGGCTCCGCAAAGGCTTCATCGTACGGATCTACCACCACCTGGGTGATGATCGTGCTGACTGTCTTGACGATTCCTCTGGAAAGCAGCTCTTCCCGGATGGCATTCTGCAGATCGTATCCGATATATCCCTGGCTCATGGCGGAGCAGACCGACATGGGAGCAAAGGTATATTCCTGATGCACCTTTCCAAACTCATTCAAAGCCGTATGAATCATTCCCACCTGAGGCGCATTGCTGTGGCAGATGGCCACCTGGCATCCTTCCTCCACCAGATCGGCGATGGCTTTTGCCGCTCCCTTCACCGCTGTCATCTGCTCCGGCAGAGTCGTTCCGAGAGCCTTGTGTCCCAGTGCCACTACGATTTTCTTTTTCTCCATATCTCCGTACCTCGTCTATTCGTAATCTCATAATCAATATGACTGACTGATACAAACATTATAGTTGGTTCCCGGGAAAAAAGCAATGACTCTCAGCGGTAATTCTCCGTACACTTCACGCAGCCGCCGTCCCGGCTGCAGTGAAAATCCTCCACGGTGTCATCCACACGGGTGCAGGTGGCTTTTCTGAACTGTACCGTGTGAACGACTTTGGAAGAATCCACCGGACAGATCGAATTGAATTTCTGGGTATAATACCGGTCCTCTTCCTCATGGCCGTTTTCCGTCTCCTGCCCCGGGCGGTACTTTCTTGACGCGGCCCAAAAATCACTGCTAGAACCTGAAATCTCTTTTTCCATGCTCAATCTCCTTCAGATTGCGGGCCGCGATTTCCCGGATCTTATCGCTGGACACTTTTTTCAACTCCTCCGCGATCACAGCCTCGCCTTTTCTTCTTGTATCCTCTGACGCGTAATCCACCAGATATTCCTTCAATGTCATCAGCGCGTTGGGCTGGCAGCAGTTGGCAATCTGGCCTGATTTTACAAGGGTCATAAAACGGTCCCCTGTCCTGCCCTCCCGGTAGCAGGCTGTACAGAAGCTTGGGATATATCCCAGATCCAGCAGCCAGTTCACCACCTCGTCCAGGGTACGCGTATCGCTCACATCAAACTGTGCAGAGTTTTCCTCCTCTTCTTCCACATAGCCGCCCACGCTGGTGCGGGAACCTCCGCTTATCTGAGACACACCCAGATCCAGCACCTTTTCTCTGGTAGCCTTGGATTCTCTGGTGGAGATAATCATACCTGTGTAGGGCACCGCGATCCGGATCACTGCCACGATTTTCGCAAACAGCTCGTCAGAAATCGCGTTTTCAAAGGTGGAAGCATCTATATCATCGGCGTTCCGGATTCTGGGCACGCTGATGGTATGGGGGCCTACCCCGCAGGCTGCCTCCAGATGCTCTGCGTGCATCAGAAGTCCCACAAAATCATAGCGGTACATGTTCAGGCCGAACAGCACGCCGATGCCCACATCATCGATACCGCCCTCCATGGCCCGGTCCATAGCCTCCGTATGCCAGGCGTAGTCATGCTTTGGTCCGGTTGGATGCAGCTTCTCGTAATTTTCCTTATGATAGGTCTCCTGAAACAAAATATAGGTACCGATTCCCGCCTCTTTCAGCTTTCTGTAATTTTCCACCGTGGTTGCCGCAATATTGACATTCACCCGGCGGATAGCGCCGTTCTTATGCTGAATGCTGTAGATCGTCTTAATGCTTTCCAGTACATATTCAATAGGATTGTTCACCGGATCCTCGCCGGTCTCCAGGGCCAGACGCTTATGTCCCATATCCTGAAGGGCGATGACTTCTTTCCGGATCTCCTCCTGGGTCAGCTTTTTTCTGGCAATATGTTTGTTTTTCGCATGGTACGGACAGTATGTACAGCCGTTCACACAGTAATTGGAAAGATACAGCGGCGCAAACATAACAATCCGGTTTCCGTAAAATTTCTGCTTGATATCTCTTGCCAGCCGGAACATTTTCTCATTCAGCTCCGGATCCTCACATTCCAGCAGAACCATGGCTTCCCTGTGATTTAGGCCCTTACAGTCCGCGGCCCGTTCAATCAGCGATTCTATGTAAGCTTTGTTGTCCTTGTTCTCCTGTGCAAACTGAATCGACGCCAGAATTTCCTCATGATCAATAAACTCTTCTGCGCGTTTTGATGCTGCGTTATACATGTCAATACCCTCTTTCTTCCATTTTGCCGGCACAGACGCGTCCAGACGCTCTCCCTACGCCATTTTTGTGTTACACTTTTTCAAGTTTAGCACGTTCCCGGCAGGCGGTCAAACCGTCACTTTGTATCATTCGCTCCTTGTAAACATATGTTCTGTCATGCTATAATTGATACAGCTATTTCCTGCGCGCGCCGGGGCAGCCGCAGGAATCCCGTCCCCGCCCCGGAACAGGAGGGAGCCCATGACAGACCGAAAGCAAATCATCTTCCATATTGATGTAAATTCCGCTTACCTGAGCTGGACTGCACTGGAAAAGCTCAAGAGCGGAAGCGGGGTTGATCTGCGCACAATTCCTTCCATCATAGGCGGCGATGAAAAAAGCCGCCACGGTGTCGTTCTGGCCAAATCCATTCCCGCCAAAAAGTATGGGATTCAGACGGGAGAACCTGTGGCGGCAGCCCTGCGGAAATGTCCCGGTCTCGTCATGGAGCCGCCGGATCATAAGCTGTACCGTCAGTACAGCAAGGCCATGATAAAACTGCTCTCTGAGGAATTCTCTCCTCTTCTGGAGCAGGTATCCATCGACGAATGCTACATGGATTTCACGCCAATCGCCTCCCGGTACTCCTCCCCGGAGGAAGCCGCCGGAAAAATCCGTGACCGTGTCTTTGAAAGCTTTGGATTTACAGTCAATGTGGGAGTCTCCACCGTGAAGGTGCTGGCAAAGATGGCCAGTGATTTCGAGAAGCCCGGAAAGGTCCACACTCTTTATCCGGAAGAAATCCGGCAGAAGATGTGGCCCCTGCCTGTATCCGATTTATTTATGGTGGGGAGGCGCAGCGCCTCCAAGCTGGAAAGCCTGGGGATCCGCACCATCGGAGATCTGGCGCAGGCCGATCCGGCCTTTCTCACCACCCACTTCAAAAGCCACGGCCGGCTCATGTGGGAATATGCCAACGGCATTGATGAGGGCACCGTCGTCACCCAGAAGCAGGAAGCCAAGGGTGTGGGAAACTCCACAACACTTTCCGAGGATATCACAGAGGCTCCAAAGGCAAAGGAAATCCTCCGTTCACTGGCCGCAAGCGTGGCCGGGCGTCTGCAGAAAGCAGGACAGCTGGCGGGAACGATCACTGTGGAAATCAAATATTTTGACTTTACAAAGGTTTCCCACCAGACCCAGACGCTGACACCTGTAAACAGTGAAGAGGACATCTTCCGTCTGGCTTGTTCCCTGTTTGATGAGCTGTGGGACAGCCGTCCCATACGGCTCCTTGGCATCCGTTCCTCACGCCTGACTGCGGAAGGCGAGCCTGTACAGCTTTCCATCTTCGATCTGCCTGCCGCAGCTCCCTCCTCTTCTCCGGAAGAACCGCCGGAGAAGAAAAATCCGGCAGAGCAGCCTTCTCCTGCTGCCCGCCCGGACAAACCGGAAAAAGGGAAGGAGGCCCGCAGGGCTCCTTCCCCGGAAAAGCTGAAAAAACTGGACGCCGCCATGGAACAGATACGCCGGAAATACGGAGAAAACGCAGTCCACCGTGGAAACCGGCATACCTGAATTCCTAAGAAGGCTCCCGGTTTCCATGATCCCTCTGTCCGGCTCGCCGCGGACGCCTCTTTAGTTCCTCCGGTAAATCAGTTTCAGTCCCTTCAGAAGCAGGGCATCATCCATCTGAATCGGCGTGCGGCAGTAAGGCACAATGTACTTGGCCATGCCTCCTGTAGCCACCGCATAGACCTTCTGGCCCAGTTCTTTTTCAATCAACTCAATCATTCCATCCATACAGGCGGCGTTCCCATAGAGGACGCCGCTTTTCATACAGTCCACCGTATTGCTTCCAATCAGTTTTTTCGGCGGTTCCAGGCTGATCTTCGGAAGCTGGGAGGTCCGGCTGATAAGAGAATCCAGGGCCACTCCCACGCCCGGCATAATCATGCCGCCCATTACCTGTTTTTTCTCATTGACCACTGTAAAAGTAGTGGCAGTTCCCATATCGATGATGACGAGAGGACAGGGATATTCTTCGATGCCGGCTACGGCTCCCACTACCAGTCCGGTGCCCAGCTGGGCCGGATTGTCAATCCGGATATCCAGCCCGGTCTTTACACCAGGCCCTACCACCAGAATCTCCCGACCGGTGACCTTCTCTGCCGCCCTGCGCATCACGCCTGTCAGCGGCGGCACCACAGAAGAAATAATTCCTCCGTCCAGAGCTTTTCTTTCTATTTTATAGAGCTCCAGCACCGTCTTAATGCTGATGGCGTATTCCAGCTCTGACTTGGTCCCATCCGTGTGAATCCGCTCCACAAAAAGAATGTCATCCCCCTGAATGCATCCCACCTCTATATTGGTATTTCCGATATCTATTGCCAGTATCATATCAGTTCTCTCCTTCCGGAAGTGCTGCTGTGCTGCCGTTCTCCGGTGAAAAGGCCGGAGCCTTGCCCAGCAGATACGCGTCAAACCCTGCCATTACCTTTGGAATCACATAGTGGCTGCCTCCCCGGCCCTTCACATCTTCTATCATCATGGTAATCAGAAGCGGCTTATCTGTATTCTCTGTGCACATACCCACAAACCAGCCAAGCTCCGTACCTGTGGTGTCATCCTGGGAGTCTTTGATCTCGGCTGTGCCTGTCTTTCCGGCCAGACGGTATTCACTCCGGTAGGCCTCATGGGCTGTGCCTTCCTCTGATTCCACCACCTGATACAGATCCTCCAGCACCGTCTGGGCCGCATCCGCGGTAAATACCCCTTCCTTCCAGTAAGAGGTTTCCTGCCCCTCCGTCAGATAAGGCCGGATCATGCTGCCTCCGTTGACCAGAGCCGAATACATGGAAGACAGATGGACCGGGTTCACCAGAATCTTTCCCTGTCCATAACCGCTGTCCGCAAGCTCCGTATCTGAGGTAATCTCGCCGTCTGTTCCGTAGGTGGAAGCACTTAAGGAAAAGTCGAAATCCAGGCTTTCCCCAAAGCCCAGAGAATCCAGGCCTTTCCCGAAGCCCTCGGCTCCCATGCCCACAGCCGCCTTCGCGAAATAAATATTGTCCGAGTGAATCAAAGCATTTTCCAGGTTCTTCACCGGATAATCCTCAAGGGTTGTCACATAATAGCTGCCCCAGCTGGAGTCCAGCTGCCAGCGGAGGCCCTCATTCTGTACATTCTCTTCCGGATCCAGCGTTCCTTCCGTCAGAGCCAGAGCCGCTGTCACCGGCTTGAAGGATGAACCCGGAACCCAGGAGCCAAGCCACCGGTTGTACAGAGGCTGGGCCTCGTCCGAGTTGATGGCCTCCCAGGCGCTTGTGGTATAACCCATCACGAAATCATTGGGATCATAGGCCGGTGTACTCACCAGTGCCAGCACAGCTCCGCTGGTGGGATCCATGGCCACGGCGCAGCCTTCATCCCCTTCCATTTCCTGATAAAGGTACTGCTGCAGGGTAATATCTACAGTCAGCACAATATCTTCTCCGTCCTCCGGCGCTTTTTCCAGTACTGTCTCCTTCACATCCCCCAGCCCATTCAGGATCTGGATGGAATAGCCGTCCTTCGGGCGCAGCTGCTCCTCGTAGACACGCTCCGCTCCGGCCTTTCCGATGATGCTGTTCTGATTATAGCCCTGGCCTTCCCGTTCCTCCAGCTCCTCTGCCGTAATGCTCTGCACATAGCCGGTCAGCTGGGCAGCCTTCTCCCCAAAAGGATAGTAGCGGACTGTCGTATCCGTGATCATGACACCCGGGATCTCCAGCAGCTGTTCCTTCAAATCCATGGCATCCTTGGAAACCGTGCGCAGAGGCACAAAGGTATCATCCCGGACCCAGCCTGCGCTTAAAGCATTTTCTATTTTCTCCACGCTGATTTCCAGAAGGGAAGAAAGCTGTGCAAGAGCTCCATCCCGGTCCTCCGGCAGTTTTCCCGGCACCAGGCCCACAGAGGAGGCCACTCCTTCCCGTGCCAGCTCCACATGGTTTCTGTCATAAATATTGCCTCTTTTGGCGGCTGTAGTCACCACCCGTACTTTGTCCGAATTCTGAAGATTCGGAAAGATGTCCTGGCTGTCCCATTCCATCTTGTAATTTCCCTCTTCATCCTTCGTAAAAATTGCCACCATATTGTCAAAGGAAAGTTCGCCTGCCAGCGTCTGCATGGAAACCGCATACTCTACCCTCTGAGTGTCCGCGTCCTCATCCTTATCTTCCTCTTCCTGAATCTCAATGGTGATATCCGAAGCTTCGATTCCCGTATAAATGTTCCGGTATCGATTTACGTAAGTCTCCTCATCTGTCTCTGCCTTTGCGTCTTCTGAGAGATAGGAATACATTTCCTCATAATTTCCTTCATTCAGAAGCCCCATATATTCCGTCAGAAGCTCCTCCGGCTGGACCGGCTTTTTCCCGCAGCCTGCCAGCGCGCCCAGGCATAGCAGCAGAACCGCTGCTCCTGTGATTTTCTTCATACTGATCTTCCCCCTTCCTGTCCGGCAGCCCCTTCGCCGGAACAGCCTTCCTGATTTAAAGTGTAACATGGCCTCTGTCCTGATACAAGCACTGTTTCACAAGATCCCCCTGTACAGATATCTGACAGGCGCTGCCGCTTCATTTTCCGGACAGAAGACGGATATACTGTACCCCTTGATCTCCTCTGACACAAATGCGCCCGGCAGGGAAACGCTGCCATCCGGCTCCAGATACCGGATCCCCTCTGTACTGTAGCCCCAGCTCCGTTCCCCGTAATAAAGAATTCCGTAGACCTCCTCGTTCCAGTTCTCCACGGTTTCCTGCAGAGGCAGAACCCGCATGGCCTCCACCAGAGGCGTCAGATCCTTTTCCCTGTCAAAATCCGTATCCGCGGCCCCGCCAAGCCAGACCGTAATTTTATCAGAGCTGGATCTGTCATAGTCGATCAGATAACTGTCCACAAAGTTTCCTTCCTCATCAAATCCTTTTACAAAGGTATACAAGCTCTCCACTGTGCCATCGGCCCGAAAATGCAGATTGAAGCTCTTGACCAGGCAGAGGGTTTCCGGAAGATCCACCCTTTTGCGGATATCCTCCAGAATTCCGTCCAGTCCGTCCTCATAAATATTGTCATGTACCAGGCGGACTTTCCTGCTGCTGCGGAGTTCTTCCAGGGCCCAGGACAGCTTTCCGTTATAGGGAATCCCGCTCCAGACCACGCCTGCGGCTCCCAGGAAGGTCACTGCTGCCAGCAGAAGAGCAATGGGAATCCTCCAGAAACGGGCCGCGAAAACTCCTTTCTGTGTCAGCTTCAGCTCCAGGAATTCTCTTTTCTGTTCCGACAGACGTTCTGTGTCCAGCCACACAAACCGATGGCCTTTCAGAAAGAGAAAAATCTGCCCTTTCTTTTTCCGGTACCAGCGCAGATCTTTCAAATCAAACTCTGCGCTATTTTCCTGTCCCTCTTCTTCTTTCCACAGAAGCACTCTGTTTTCTTTGAGCTCAGCCTGCGTATATTTCTTTCCCGGACTCCGTTTTTTATAAAGCCGGACTTCCGCAAAATAAACTGCCAGATAAACCAGGAAGAATAAAACACAGACAGCCAGAACCGGAAGGTTCCTTCTGACGCCTCCATACAGGCACAGGCGCACAAAAGCTCCCCACGCCGGTATATAGAAAACCAGAAACAGAAGGCTGAAAAGCCTTTCTGTAAAGAGGAAGCCCCTCAGCCTTCCCTTAACATGTTTCTCTTCTTTCTTATTCTGATATGTCTGACTGTCCGTTTTCATCTTCTTTTGCCTCTCTCTGCTGGTATATGAAAATCATCTGTTATCTGTGCTGCTTTTTCAGAAGCTCCCCGCCAGGCTATTTTCTCATTACTTCTCCTGTATAGACCCAGGTTTTCCCCAGGTCCTGTGACTCATAGCGCAGCTTGGTGCCTCCCAGTTCCGAATATTCCTCCATACTCAGATATACGCAGAGCCTGTCTTCTTTCTGTTCCGGCGGATAGGCCATCGTATAAGATTCCACGTATTCAGCACCTGAAGCCGGCGGGAAAGAGCATTGCTCCCAGTTCACCCCTCCGTCTTCTGTACGGTACAGGAGGGGCTCCTGGGAACTCCGTATGGCGGTAAAGCCCACCTCCGGCGTGATAAACTCTGCTCCCATGGTCAAAGAATGGGATCCGCCATAGCCAGGCGGAGTTTCTCTCTCCACCTCTGTCCAGGTAAAGCCCCCATCCTCAGTCCGGAACAGCACGTCTCCTTCCTGCCACATGGTCCGCCCATCAGTCAGCACCAGAAATCCATGCTCCGCGTCCGGAAAGCTTAAAAACAGCCGGCGCACGCTGGTGTAATCATGGGTCACCACACTGGTGGTCCAGTTCTTCCCCTGATCCTTTGTCCAGGCCACTGTCACCGGGACCTCCGAAGATCCTCCGTAAGCAAAGGCTGCCATATCTTCCGAAACCACATAGCTTTTCTCCTGTACTCCGGTCAGAGCCCCATCCATCTGATCTCCTCTCGCTGTCAAATCCTCAAAGGCAATGGGAACCTCCTGCCAATCCTCCCCATAGTTCCAGGTCACTTCTGTCACCTGGTTTACAGTCCTTGCCCTGTACTGGGGAAGCTCCCAGAGATCAAGCTCCATAAAGCCTGTCTCCACCGCTGTCCCAGCCTCTTCACAGGCAGAAAGGACATCATCCAGAAGGGCAGCGCCCTCAAGCTCCCATACCTTTTCTATTTCATTTATATTCCGGATCCGGACGGCCCAGTCAAAATAAAGCTGCTCATAGCCGTCATCATAGCCGGACTGCATGCCAGGCAGCTGCCTCAGGCCGGACAGAGCGCTTTTATTCTCTGCCAGAAAGCGGAAACGGAGGGCACAGACTGCCTCCTCCCCGTTTTCCGCCAGGACCCGGCTGCCCAGCCGATCCATCAAATAAAATCCGGAATCCACCAGAAGATCTGAGTGAAGCCTGCTTCCTGCCTCCTGATCCTCATAATACATGGCAAACCGGTAGGCCAATGCTTCCGCTGCCTGTGCCGGAGTCTCACCATTCTGCACCTGCCAGGGGCCTTCTGCCGTAAGCTCCGGCGGCATGCTTTCCCGGGCATCTTCTTCCAGGGAATCGTATCCCTGCGCACCTGTGTTCCGGGAATCCTCTTCCAGGGAATCGTATCCCTGCGCGCCTGTATTCCGGGCAGCTTCCTCTGCGCTGACTCCATACTGCCCGATCAAATCTGCCATTTTCTGCGTCTCTTCCTCTGTAAAACTTTCCGGAGGCGTATAGCCCTCGTAAATGTTCTGGGGCTGGCTGGATGCATACTGTTCCCAGAGTTCCTCCCGCGCCGCGTTCATCCTGTCCGCCGCCATCAAGACCGTCAGGGCCGCCAGGACGATGCAGACCACCGTTCCGGGGATTCCGGACCGTTCCCGGGTATCCTCCACTACAGCAAGACGGGCCTTCATGACCGCCTTGCTGTTGTAAAAATAAGCGGAATAGGGCAGTTCCCGGTTCTTTCCTTTTCTGAGAGACTCCAGCAGAAAATCTGCGTATGCCTTCCGGTCTGCCTCCGACTTTCCCTTTACCACGCTCTGATCGCAGGCGGTCTCCACATCCCGGTAAGCCGCCGCTTTCAGCAGATACAGAAGGGGCTGAAACCAGAGCACACAGGTCCCTGCGGTAAAAATCAGTTTATACCAGAGATCCTTTTTCTTCACATGGGTGCATTCATGAAGAAACACCATACGGAGCTCTGTCCAGGTATAAGTCTCCTCCGGCACCAGCATGACCGGAGCCGCAAAGCCCAGCACCAGCGGCGTGCTGACAGCGCTGCTCTGGTACAGCGGAGGCATATTCCCGCAGCCCGCTTCAGCTGCCGCCTGGCTGCAGACGCTCCGCATCCAGGATTCTTCCACCGGCTTCATATGTTCCAGCGCCTTTCTGCGAAAGTTCTGATAGGACCAGAGCTGCCAGAGAGCCATGCACAGCGCACCGGCCAGCCATACAAAGGGTATCAGCCGCCTCAGATACCAGCCCAGTGTAAGATTCACATAAAGCGCCCAGAGGGAGGTGGTCATAAGCTTCTCAAAAAGCCATATATGAAGAACCGCCATCCAAAACAGAAGAAACAGCCATACAATCTTTCTGTGTCCTGCCTGCAGCATCTTTAATTTCTCTCCCTTCTCTTCCGATCCAAAAATTCCTGAAGCTCATCCAAATCCTGATCCGTCAAATCATCTCCCCGTCCCAGGGCAGTCATGAAATTTCCCACCGAGTTCTGGTAAAGCCGCTTCCAGATACTGCGGCTCTCCTGAGTCAGGTAATCCTCTTTCCGTACCACAGACTCATAGACATTATTTCTTCCCTCTTTCCTGACACGGACGAAGCCTTTCTCCTCCAGTCTGGATAAGAAGGAGAGAATCGTCGTGGCCGAAAGCCGTCTCTCTCCCGGCAGCTTCTCTTCAATCTCATTCCTTGTCACAGGATGTCCCGCGTCCCAGATAATCATCATCAGTTCCAGTTCCGAATCCGGCAGCCGTCTCATCCTCCCTCATCTCCCTTCCGCTGGCTGCAAAGCCGGATAAGATCTCCGTCCTCTCACGCGGAGAACAAAGATTATTCGGCAAATGCAGAATATCTTTTTCCATATTCTACACTTGCCGAATATAATTGTCAAGACGGATCTGCCATCCCCTTGCGTATCCCGCCGTCTTCAGGCTATAATAACTTCTGAAAGGAGCTTTCATCATATGAAATACATCGATCTGCATACTCATTCCACCTGTTCTGACGGCACTTTTACCCCTTCCGAGCTGGCTGCTCATGCGGCCGGAAAGAGCCTGGCTGCTTTTGCCCTGACGGATCACGACACTATGGACGGGCTCGCAGAGGCCGCGGCTGCGGCCGCGGAATACGGTGTGGAATTTGTTCCCGGCATCGAATTCTCCACAGACTATGAAGGACGGGACATCCATATCGTGGGCCTGGATATCGATCCGGAAGAGAAAGAGCTGGCTGCAAAGCTCCAGTCCTTCCGAAAGAACCGGAACGCCCGCAACGAAGAAATGCTGGAGCTTCTCCGCAGAATCGGCGGCTTTGACATTACCATGGAAGATTTGAAAAGGGCCTACGGAGAACATACGGTCATCACCAGAGCCCATTTCGGCCGCTGGCTCTTCGAGCACGGCTGTGTGAAGTCCATTTCCGAAGCCTTTGACCGCTATCTCGGCGACGGCTGCCCTTGCTTTGTGGAAAAAAAGAAGACACGTCCCCAGACCGCCATCCGGCTGATTCTGGGCGCAGGCGGCATACCTGTTCTAGCCCATCCCCTTCTCTATCATATGACACCGGAAGAGCTGGAGGACATGACCCGCTGCCTGAAGGAAGCCGGCCTTCAGGCCATAGAAGCCATTTATTCTTCCAATGCAGGCCTGGACGAAAGCAATATGCGCCGCCTGGCCAGAAAGCTGGACCTGAAGATTTCCGGCGGCTCTGACTTTCATGGAAAAAACAAGCCGCTGCTGGAGATTGGCAGCGGCCGCGGAAACCTGAAGATTCCCTATTCAGTTCTGGAAGATCTGAGAAAGGCGCCCTGATTGGACGCCTAATACTTATCATGAGCTGTTTTGTAAGGCCTGCTCTGCCTACCGCCTACCTGGGATTTCCCATAAAGAACAGAGCCACCGTACCAGGCCCGGAATGAGCTCCGATGGTGGGCCCCACATGGTTGATGACAAACTTTTCGATGCCGAAGCGCTCTTGCACCAGCTTTTTCACATACTCCGCATCCTCCATGCAGTCGCCGTGGCTGATGAAGACTACATCATTCTGATCCTCATAGCCTTTTATCTGCTCTGCCATACGGTCCACCAGGGCAGACAAGGATTTTTTCCGTCCCCGGACCTTTCCGATGGCAATCAGATGGCCTTCATCGTCCACATGAAGCACCGGCTTGATATTGATCATGGTTCCCAGAATCGCGGTTGCCTTGGATACACGGCCGCCCCGGTGCAGATGGAACAGATCATCCACTGTAAAGTTGTGGCACAGATGCAGCTTGTTTTTCTCCACCCAGTCTGCCACCTCTTCCATGGATTTTCCGGCCTCTTTCAGCATAACTGCCTTATGCACCAGAAGGCCCTCGCCCAGAGAGGCGCTTAAAGAGTCAATCACGACAATTTTCTGCCCTGGATACTCCCCTTCTTCCTGAATCTCCTGTGCCGCCACCATACCGCTGCCGCAGGTGCCGCTCAATCCTGAGGAAAAGGCAATATAAAGTACATCCTTTCCCTCTTTCAGGCAGGCTGTAAAGGCTGCCTTTGCCTGTTCCGGATTTACCTGGGATGTGGTAGGCATGGAGCCGTCCCGCATTTTCGCGTAAAACTCTCTGACGTCCAGGGGATTCTCCCGATCATAGGTTTTTCCTTCAATCGTATAGCTTAAGGAAAGGATCGCAAGCTGATGTTCCTGAATGTAGCTTTCCGGCAGGTCCGCTGTGGTGTCGGTCATAATTACATATGGATTCATTCTGACTCCTCCTTAATAATTTCCTAATATTTTTAAATTCAGCGCCTCCTCGCGGATTCCCCGCAGGGCATTTTTTACCGCGCTGTCATTTAAATTTCCCTCAAAGTCCACAAAGAAGTGGTATTCCCAGTTCCGATCCGCGATAGGCCTGGACTCAATCCGGCTCATATTCAGATTGTTGTAAATGAAATGGGAAAGCACATTGTACAGGCTTCCGCTTTCGTGGGGCACCTCAAAGCAGATGCTGACCTTCTTCGCGTCCTTACAGAATACCGGCTGATTGGTGACAATCAGAAAACGGGTGGAATTGAGGCCGCTCTGATTGATGCCCTCAGCCAGCACTTTCAGTCCGTTCTGTTTCCCCGCCAGCACGCTTGCGATGGCCGCCTGGGATTTATCCCCGTCCTCCGCCACCTTTCTGGCCGCAACGGCAGTATTTAAAAGGCTGACCTGCCTCCAGTCCCGATGGGCATCCAGATATTTGGCGCACTGCATCAGTCCCTGGGGATGGGAGTAGACTGTCCGGATATCTGACAGCTCCGCGTCCTGGGTTCCCAGAAGCGCGTGCTGAATGGAAAGGATCTGCTCACCCACGATATAATTGTCATACTCCTCCAGCAGATCATAATTGTCATTTACGATTCCAGCCGTGGAGTTTTCGATGGGAAGCACCGCGTAATCCGCCATGCCCTCCGCGATGGCATCCATGGCATCCCGCCAGCGCTCCACATGGAAATGGCTGACTTCCTCCCCGAAGAAAGCGAACATGGCCTGCTGGGCATAAGCCCCCTCCACGCCCTGGTAGACCACCCGGACATTTTCCTTTTCAATCTTATCCACCATCACAAAGGGAAGGCGGCCCAGAGCATGCTCCTCCATCATCTGATACTGAAGCTTCCGGCTCATGGCCATCAGCTGCTTGTAAAGCTCTTCCACTCCATGCCTGTTGAAGTCTGTATGAGTCATTGCCTTCACAGCTTCCAGCTTCTGGTTTTCCCGCTCTTTATCCAGGATCTTTTTCCCGGCAGCCACCTTATACTCGGCCACCTCTTTGGAAACATCCATGCGCTGCTCAAACAGCTCCACCATCTGTCTGTCAATTTTATCTATCTCGAGCCGGAGCTCCGCCAAATCTCTCATCCCATGTTCCTCTCTTACTGTCTGTATTCTCTATCTCCGCATCTTCTATCTGTACATCCGCACTTCCCGAATCAAATCTCCCAGATAGGACAGGGAGCCAAAGGCCAGAATCAGGTCCTTTTCCCCTGCGTAGGCCCGGGCCCTGCGCACCGCATCCCTTAAGCTGTCTGCCGCTTCCACCTGATCGTTGTATTTCCGGATATCCTCCGCCAGGCTTTCCGCCGGAAGCGCCCGGGGATTGTCCGGCGTCATGACTGTGATGATCCGCGCGGCCAGCGGCGCAAGCCGGCTCATGATATAGTCATATTCCTTATCCGCCAATACTCCGGCGATAAAAATCTTTCTCTTATCCGGGAAATACAAATCCAGAGTCTCCCGGAGCCGGTCCGCCGCGTCCCGGTTATGGGCGCCGTCTGCCACAAACAGGGGATGGCGGGCCACTGTCATAAATCTGCCGGGCCATACGGTTTTCAGCAGTCCCTTCCGCAGCTGCTGTTCCGTCACCGGAAACCCGCATTCTCCAAGGGCCAGCACTGCTTCCACAGCCAGAGCCGCGTTGTCAATCTGCCAGCTTCCGGCAAGCCCGGGCTGCAGTCCTTTCATTCCTCTGTAAGTAAAACTCTGATCTTCAAAGCCATAGCGAACATCCCGAATCTCATCTTTACAGACCTCCCGGAAACGGGCCTGCTTTTCTTCACAGGTCATTACCAGAACCTCTCTTACCTCCGGGACCTGTACCGCGCTGACCGCCATAGAGCCGGGCTTTATGATTCCTGCCTTCACCTGGGCGATTTCCTGCACCGTATTCCCCAGAAATCCCATATGATCCATCCCTATCTCCGTGAAAACGGAGACCAGCGTGGTTTTTACCACATTGGTGGCGTCAGTGAGGCCTCCCATGCCACATTCCAGCACCACGATATCACATTTTGCCTCCCGAAACCACAGAAGCGCCATGGCCGTCTCCACCTCAAAGGTGGTGGGATGGGAGAAGCCGTCCTTCACCATCTGCTCACAGGCCTCCCGGATCTGTTCCGTCAGACGCGCGACTCCTTCTTTCGTGATATATTCCTCACCCACCTGAATCCGTTCCCGGTAATCAAAAATCGTCGGCGAGATATACCGGCCCACCCGGTATCCGGCCTCCTTCAGAATCGTGGAAATATAAGCCAGTGTGGATCCTTTGCCATTGGTTCCGGCAATGTGTACAAATTTCAGATCGTCCTGGGGATTTCCCAGACGGCGCATCAGCTCTGTCACCGCGTCCAGCCCCAGAACCGCTCCGTATCTGGCTGTATCATCTATAAACTCTCTTGCTTCTTCGTAGGTCATTTCTGCCCGCCTCTTCCTGTTAAAATCCGTATTCATTATAGTATACAGGCAGGGAGATTGCAAGTTAGAACCCCTTCATGGTCAACGCGATCCGCTTCTTCTGCAAATCCACGCTCAGCACCTTTACATCCACAATATCTCCCACGCTCAGGACCTCCAGGGGATGCTTAATATACCGATCGGTAATCTGGGAAATGTGAACCAGTCCGTCCTGATGGACTCCGATATCCACAAACACACCGAAATCTATCACATTCCGGACCGTTCCCTTCAGAACCATGCCTGGCTTCAGATCCTTCATTTCCAGCACATCCGTGCGCAGAATCGGGCGGGGCATCTCATCTCTGGGATCCCGGCCGGGCTTTTCCAGTTCCTTTACAATATCCCGCAGAGTAGGCTCTCCAATCTCCAGCTTCTCCGCCAGCTTTCCGTAATCATGCACCTTTCCGGAAAGCCCCCGGATTCCGCCCTTTGTCAGCTCTTCCCGGGAAAGTCCCATGGAAGCCAGAAGCTTTTCCGCACTCGCATAGGATTCCGGATGCACGCTGGTGGCGTCAAGGGGGTTGTCTCCGCCTGTGATACGCAGGAATCCCGCGCACTGCTCAAAGGCCTTGGGCCCCAGCTTGGATACCTTCAGAAGCTGCTTTCTGTTCTCAAACCGGCCATTCTCTTCCCGGTAAGCCACGATGTTTTTTGCCAGAGTCTTGCTGATGCCGGACACATATTCCAGAAGAGACGCCGAGGCTGTATTCAAATCCACGCCCACTTTGTTTACGCAGTCCTCCACCACGCCGGACAGGGCTTCGCTGAGCTTTTTCTGATTCATATCATGCTGATACTGGCCTACGCCGATGGATTTGGGATCAATTTTCACCAGCTCCGCCAGGGGATCCTGCAGTCTTCTGGCAATGGACGCGGCGCTTCGCTGGCCCACATCAAAGTTCGGAAATTCCTCTGTGGCAAGCTTGCTGGCAGAGTAGACAGAGGCTCCCGCCTCGTTCACAATCACATATTTCACAGGAACCGGAAGCTCCTTTATCAGATCCACAATGACGCGCTCAGACTCTCTGGAAGCTGTTCCATTTCCAAGAGAAATCAGGGAAATACCGTATTTCTGAATCAGCTTTTTCAGAACCGCCTTTGCCTCAGCCACTTTATTCTGGGGCGCCGTAGGATAGATGACCGTCGTATCCAGGACCTTGCCTGTGGCATCCACCACAGCCAGCTTACAGCCGGTCCGGAAAGCAGGATCCCAGCCGAGAACCACCTGGCCCGCGATGGGCGGCTGCATCAGAAGCTGCTCCAGATTCTTTCCAAAGACCCGGATGGCGCCGTCCTCTGCCTTTTCCGTCAATTCATTCCGGATTTCCCTCTCAATGGAGGGCGCAATCAGACGCCGGTAGCTGTCCGCAATCACTTCCTTCAGAACCGGCGTAGTATACGGATTGTCCCGGACGATCAGTTTCTTTTCCAGGTACCGGAGAATCCGGTCCTCCGGCGCCTCGACCCGCACCGTCAGAACCTTCTCGGCTTCTCCCCGGTTCAGGGCCAGAATCCGATGGCCCGCCGCTTTCTTTACGGGCTCCTCATAATGATAATACATCTCATAGACCGTCTCGGCTTTTTCATCCTTGGCCTCCGAGCAGAGCTGCCCTTCCTCAAAGGTGGCCTTTCGGATATAAGTCCGGTAATCTGCTTCATCGGAGACAGCCTCCGCCAGAATATCCCCGGCTCCGGCAATAGCCTCCTCCACAGTCAAAACTCCCTTTTCTTCAGAGAGATAGGCCTTGGCCTCCTCTTCCAGGGGGTTCTTCGTAAGCTGAAGCCGAATGATATCCGCCAGTCCTTCCAGTCCTTTCTCCTTTGCAATCGTAGCCCGGGTCCGCCGTTTGGGCCGGTAAGGCCGGTACAAATCCTCTACAGCCACCAGAGTCTCTGCCGCCAGAATCTGGTTTTTCAGCTCTTCGGTCAGCTTTCCCTGCTCTTCTATGCTTCCCAGCACCTGGGTCTTTTTATCCTCAAGTCCCCGCAGATAAGACAGGCGCTCATTTAAATTTCTTAAAATCTCATCGTTCAGAGAGCCCGTGGCTTCTTTCCGGTAACGGGAAATAAAAGGGATCGTGTTTCCCTCATCAATCAGCTTTACTGCCGCCTCTGTCTGCCACAGCTTGATGCCAAGCTCTTCTGTCAGTTTCTTTAAAATATCCATAAAATTTCTCTCCTCCGTCATATCTGCCATTTATTATAGGCAAAAACGCGCCCCGCCGCAAGAAGCATTTGTTTTTCCTCCGGGGCTGTGTTAGTATAGAAAAAGAATTTCGTTTTCAAGGAGGCTGCTTTATGCCAGAACAAACTAAACATAACTCCATGGCTGCCGCGTCCCAGTACGCCGGCATTCTGTCTTCCATATGCGCAGTTCTGTTTTTCCTGCTGGGCACTCCCGCGCTGCTGCTGGCAGTCTGCACCAGCTGCCTGAGCATCCTGTTCGCCCATCTGTCCAAGGGCGGAGGCGTCCGTTTTTCCGGACAGGCCATAGCCGGCATCGGCACTTCCGTATTTTCCCTGGTCGTCTGCGTACTCATTATGATACTTGCCTTTTTGGGCATGTATATGGCGATCCGGCTGTTCGGTCTGGAAACCGCCCTCGATCCGGAAGCCCTGCAGCAGGCACTCTATGACCTTATGGATCAGTACATGAATTCATTCACTACAGGAGGCGCATTATGAAAACAGGTTCCAAAGAAATAAAGCGGAGAGCACGGATGGCTCTGACTGGAAACTATGTTCCGGCAGTCAGCATGACCTTAAGCCTGGCTCTGTTTTCCGCTGCCCTGACACTGCTTCTGGACAGCAGCGGCCTGTATCCTTCCACCCGCCCTCTGAATCAAGTATTATACTGGGTTTTATACATCATCACTCTGCTTTTAAACGCTTTGTTTGAGACAGGGCTGATCCGTTTTCTCTACTCACTGTGCCGGAAAGAACCTCTGCGCGAACGGGGCCTTCTGTTTTACGCCTTCCGGAATCAGTCTGATACCTTTATCCTGACCTATGCTTTCCGGTATCTGGTCACGCTGATCTGGTTCGTGCCCGCGCTGTACTTTTATATGCGTATTCCGCTGGTCATCGACCCCGCCAATATTCCGGCAGATCTGTTCCGCAATGCCGGCCTGGCGCTTCTATTGGCGCTGGCAGCCCTGATTCCGGCAGTTTTATTTGCCCTGCCCTACTGTCTGGCTGTCTATGTGCTTCTGGACGATCCGGATCTTTCTCCTGTCCAGGCTCTGCGGACCAGCCGGAAGCTGATGCGCGGAAACCACGGACGGGTCTTCCTTCTCTGGCTTGGATATCTGCCCCTGTTTCTTCTGGGCCTGGGGTCGCTGGGAATCGGCTTTCTCTGGATCCGGCCCTATTTTCACACAGCCATGGGACAAGTGTATCTGGAACTGAAAGGGCAGACAGCCTCCACAACTCAAAAAACAGACGCGGAAAATTTCTGGGAGTCCGCTTAGGCCCAGGGGCCTGTCTCTTCCCCGTCTTTGCTGCTTTTTCCCAGCCGACTCATGAATATGCTGACAGAAAGCGGTATGGCCGATGCACTGGCCGCCAATATGGCCAGCCTGATTCCGGAAGCCCTGGGCTCTCACATTCCGCTTATCTTTGCGAACGCTGGTGCTGGGATTGTTTCCCTTATAAATATCAATATTTAAAGGCAAAATGCAGATGCCGTCTCACCTTCGGTAACAAACCGAATTCAGGCAAAAGTATTATCATACACAGGTCCTCTTAAAATGTATAATCTCAAGCAAAAACAGGCATGACTCATAAGAGCCACGCCTGTCTTTGCTCCAACAAAATTTTTCTGTAAAAAAATAGTCACAGTATCAATACAATCTAGAAATGAAAACACATTGAATTTTCAAGACAGTTTCTTTCTTAGATATAAAGAAAAATCAGCGTTTCCCAGTCTTTTCATATACAGCTAAGTTATTTGGCGTACCAGAATCTCTGCATCATATTGTCCTACAAACGCTGGTAAATCCGCTCCACACAGCCTCCGATAACCTTTTATTTCTATTTTTTCCATTGTGTCTCCATGATTTAAAATAATAAGATATTTCCCGTCATCTTTTGATATGCATTCCAGTTCTTCCGGAAGTTCATATTTTTTAACGCCTTCTTCTTTAGCAATTTTCTCCGCCAAATACATATAGCTTTCATACAGTGAACCAACATAATAGACGCAGCCCTTTCCAAAAGAATGTCTGGTTACTGCCGGGCAGTCATATCCGCGCAACTGTGACTGTGTCATATAGATAGCTACGGTCTGCGCCTCAACAGGTTTCAATATTTCACACCAGCCCCATAAAAAAGAGACCGTCCACTATTCATTCAATACTTTAAAAGCATGAATTTATAGGACTGTCTCTTTCTTAAAGAACAGGGGATAAAATCGATATGTTCTTATCACCCTTTCTATTGATATACAGACATAATACTCACTACTATCTCTGATGCACTACAGCTATTCCCTTACTCCTCCAGGCCAAATGCATCATGCACCGCATTTACTGCCCGCTCCGCGTCTCTCTCGTCAATCAATACGGTCACGCGGATCTCGGAGGTGGAAATCATATTGATATTGATATTGTTGTTGTACAGAGCCTCAAACATCTTTGCGGCCACGCCCGGGTTAGACATCATTCCGGCGCCCACGATGGACACCTTAGCCACGTCTTTTCTGCAGGAAATGCTCTTTCCGCCGATGCGGTTCATATTGTCCTCCAGAATCTTCACTGCGCTGTCCGCGTCGTCACGGGAAACGGTAAAGGAAATATCCTTGCTGTTCTCACGGCCGATAGACTGCAGGATTACGTCTACATTAATATTCTCCTTTGCCAGCAGGTTGAAGAGCTTGAAAGCCATTCCCGGCTCATCCTTCAGACCGATCACTGAAATTCTGGCTGTATTTCTGTCCAGCGCCACTCCGCTGATTAACATTCTCTCCACGCTTGTTTCCTCCTTAACGATTGTTCCTTCGTGATCATTTAAGCTTGAGCGTACCACGAGCTGCACGCCATATTTCTTTGCCATTTCCACGGACCGGTTGTGAAGCACGCCGGCGCCCAGGGTGGCAAGATCCAGCATCTCATCATAGGTGATCTCGTCCAGCTTGCGGGCTTTGGGAACCACACGGGGATCCGCCGTATAGACTCCATCCACATCTGTATAAATCTCACAGGCGTCTGCGTGCAGAGCTGCCGCCAGTGCTACTGCTGTGGTGTCAGAGCCGCCGCGGCCCAGCGTCGTGTAGTTGTCATATTTATTGATTCCCTGGAAACCGGTGACGATGACAATCCGGCGGTGCTCCAGTTCATGCATGATACGGTCTGTATCGATCCGCTTCAGACGGGCATTGCCGTGTACCCGTGTGGTATGCATGGCAACCTGAAAGGCATTCAGAGATACAGCCGGAATATCCATGGTGTCAAAAGCCATAGCCATCAGCGCTACAGACACCTGCTCGCCTGTGGTGAGCAGCATATCCAGCTCCCGCTTTGGCGGGTCCGGGTTGATATCCTTCGCCTTCGCGATCAGTTCATCTGTGGTTTTTCCCATTGCGGAAAGCACGACAATGATATCGTTGCCCTTTTTAAAGTCCTCCGCGCATCTTCTGGCCACATTGAAAATACGCTCCTTGTCTCCTACGGAGGTTCCGCCAAACTTTTTCACTATCAGCATAGATTTGTTCTCCTCGTTTTTTATAATAGCATAGACTTCCGCGGCGCCGCTGCCTGACGGGCAGCAGGCTGCCGCGGAACATCTGTCTAGTCAAACAGTCTGTCAATCAGCTCGCAGCCCTTTTGCACCACAAGCCCGCTTTCTCTGGCCGTCTTTTCGCTGTACTCAGGCATTCCTGCCACCTTCTTTGTACTGTCGTACAGAAGGAACGGAACGGGGTCCGCCGTGTGGGTCCGCACGCGGATCGGTGTGGGGTGGTCCGGAAGCACCATCATCCGGTAATCTTCTCCCGAAGCGTCCAGAGCCTCTTTCAGATTCCGAATCAGCCTCTGGTCCAGATACTCGATGGACTGGACTTTTCTCTCCCAGCTTCCCTGATGACCCATCTCGTCCGGCGCCTCCACATGGACATAAACGAAATCAAAGCCATCCTTCAGAAGCGTGTCTGCCGCCGCCTGTGCCTTGCCCTCATAATTGGTGTGGAGCTGCCCATTGGCTCCCTCCACAGCTATATTTTTCATACCGGCGCCCACCGCGATGCCTTTCAGCAAATCTACCGCGGAAATCATGGCGCCTTTTTTATGGTTTTTCTCCTCAAAGGATGTGAGGGCAGGCCTGGTGCCCGCTCCCCAGAACCAGCAGGAATTCGCCTGATTCAGTCCTTTCTTTTTCCGCTCCAGATTGATGGGATGCCTGGAAAGAATCTCATAGCTTCTCTTCTGCATCTCACGAAGCTTTTCATCTGCCGGCAGATGGTCTCCCACCTTCTGCCCCAGCACATCATGGGGCGGAGTAAGGGGTATCACACTGCCCTTTTCCCAGATCAGCAGATGACGGTAGCTGGTTCCCACATAGAAATGATAGATATCGTCTTCCAGCTCCTTACGGACCGCGTCCAACAGCACTGCCGCGTCCTCTGTGCTGATCTCTCCTGAGCTGTGATCAAGAATTGTCTTTTCTTCGTAGGGTTCATCTCCGTCAGACACCGTAATCAGATTGGTCCGCAAGGCCACATCATCCGGCTTCATATCCACGCCGATGCTCAAAGCCTCCAGCGGGGACCGGCCTGTGTAATAAACCTTCGGATCATAGCCCAACACCGAGAGATTCGCCGTATCGCTTCCGGGGCTCATCCCTTCCGGTATCGTATAAGCCAGGCCAATCTCCGACACCTCCGCCAGGGCGTCCAGCGTGGGCGTCCCGGCATATTCCAGCGGCGTAAGGCCGCCCAGCTCCCCGATGGGCTCGTCGGCCATGCCGTCTCCAAGTACAATCACATATTTCATAGCGCGCCTATCCTTCCACCCGGATCATATGAATGATGTCTTCCGTTCTGTCCGCGCGCTCTTTGTATTCCGCTTCTGTCATGGCTCCGGTCACAAAACCGTATTCACCTTCCAGATCCGCGTTCACCAGCTCAATGGGCCCGAAGATCTCTGCCATGCGGATGGCGTCTGCCTGGCCGTCTCCCTTTGCGCGGACGAAAAACCGCCTCTTTGCGTTGCTGATATCTGTCAGCTCCAGTTTTTTGGTGCTCCAGAAAGTCATGATGCTGCAGTGCAGATGCTTGGCCGCATCCACCACGTCAGCTACCACCGCGCTGGCCGTAGGCAGCTTGCCTGCGCCGCTTCCGTAAAACATCACGTCTCCCAGCACATTGCCTTTCGCGAAAATCGCGTTGAACACACCGTTTACACTGTAAAGAGGATGCATCTCATTAATCAGGAAAGGCGCCACCATCGCAAAGAACTTGCCGTCCTCTTTCTTGCTCATGGCAAGCAGCTTCACAGCCCGGCCCAGCTTCTTTGCGTATTTGATATCCTCCGCCGTAATCTTTGTGATGCCTTCCGTATAAATATCTTCATAATCCACCTGGCGGCCGCTGACCAGAGAGGTCAGAATGGCAATCTTGCGGCAGGCGTCATAGCCCTCCACATCTGCCTCCGGATTGCGCTCCGCATAGCCCTTCGCCTGGGCGTCCTTCAGAGCTGTGTCAAAATCCGTACCGCCATAGCTCATTTTCGTCAAAATATAATTGGTCGTACCGTTTAAGATACCCGTAATCTCTGTGATTTCATCCGCGGTCAGAGACGAATTCAAAGGACGGATAATGGGAATTCCGCCTCCCACGCTGGCCTCGAACAGATAATTCAGCTTTCTCTCTCTTGCGATCTCCAGAAGCTCCGCTCCGTGACGGGCCACCAGCTCCTTATTGGAGGTGCACACGCTTTTGCCTGCCTCCAGGCAGCGCTTTGTAAAGGTGTAGGCCGGCTCCACGCCTCCCATCACTTCCACCACAATCCGGATCTCCGGATCATTTACAATCGTCTCGAAATCGTGAATCAGCTTCGATTCCACCGGGTCTCCCGGAAAATCCCGCAAATCCAGCACGTATTTGATATTAATCTCATCGCCCGCGCGCCTGTTGATGCTGGCCTGGTTGGTATTCAGCACTTCCACCACGCCGGAACCTACGGTTCCGTAGCCCATCACCGCAATCTGAACCATCTTTATCCGCTCCTTTGTCTTGTTTATTCTTTCGCCAGTATTTTCAGATAATGAATCCCCGGCTGGCTCTCAATGTGCTCGATCATGGAAGAAACATCCTTCGTGATCGGCAGAAGATCCACGGTCAGCGTCAGAGACGCCACCCCATTGATGGGGATCGTCTGATGAATCGTCAGCACATTTCCCTTATATTCCGCAATGGTATTCAGAACCATGGAAAGCAGTCCCGGCTCATCATCCATCTGCAGCACAAAGGTGATGCTTTTCCCCTTGGAATTGTCATGAAAGGGGAAAATATCATCCTTATATTTATAGAAGGAACTCCGGCTGATTCCCACCCGCTCCGTGGCCTCCTGAACCGTCATAGCTTTGGAAGATTCCAGCAGGCGCTTGGCCTCTACCACCTTCAGAAGCACCTCCGGCACAGCCTTCTGTTTTACAACAAAATACTTGCTTTTTTCTGACATTTTTCTCCTCCGTGGTTACTATTCACAGCCGATTCAGACAGGGAAACAGATGTGTCGTGCTGGCACGTAAGCATCTGTTTCCCTGTCTGAATCAGGACTGTGAAGCAGTCACCCCGCCCACATAAGCAGTCTTAGCTCCGTAAGGAGCGGAACTGGAGCCTCGAAGAGGCGACGAGTGCGCATGTGGGCGGGTGGCTGTGAATAGTAGCCCTCCGTGTTCGCCACATGGAAACATTTGTATCTCCTGCGTGGATTCGACATGAAAAATAGTACCATATCCGCCAGAAGATTGCAAGGAAAAAATCAGTTTTCCTCAGGCTTCACTGTAATCCATTTTAAGTAGGCATAAATGAAGGGATCGATATTGCCGTCAAGCACAGAATTCACATTGCTGATTTCCTGTCCGGTACGGTGATCCTTAACCAGCGTATAGGGCTGCATGACATAGGAACGGATCTGGTTTCCCCATCCAATCTCCTTGACCTCGCCCCGGATGCCGGAAAGCTTTTCCTCATTCTTCTGCTTTTCCAGCAGGTACAGCTTTGCCTTCAGCATCTGCATCGCCTTATCCTTGTTCTGGAACTGGGAACGCTCATTCTGGCACTGTACCACAATTCCTGTGGGCAGATGAGTAATTCGGATCGCCGAGGAGGTCTTGTTGATATGCTGTCCGCCGGCTCCGCTGGAGCGGTAGGTGTCAATCCGCAGATCCTCATCCCGGATTTCGATGTCAATATCGTCATTGATCTCCGGCATTACATCCAGAGACACAAACGACGTCTGGCGCTTGCCCTGGGCATTGAAAGGAGAAATACGGACCAGGCGGTGCACGCCCTTCTCCGATTTCAGATAGCCGTAAGCATTCTCACCGTTCACCTGGAAGGTCACCGATTTGATGCCCGCCTCATCTCCGTCCAGATAATCCAGGACTTCCACAGAAAATCCCTTATGCTCGGCCCAGCGGGTGTACATCCGGTACAGCATGCCCGCCCAGTCGCAGCTCTCTGTTCCGCCCGCGCCTGCGTTCAGCTTCAGGATTGCGTTGTTCCTGTCGTACTCTCCAGACAGCAGAGTCTTAATGGTCATGGCATCCAGCTTTGACGCAAAGCTTTCGAGCTCAGACTGAACCTCCGGGATCAGAGAAGCGTCATTTTCCTCATTTCCCATCTCAATCAGAGTCTCGATATCCTCGTACTGCTGTTCCAGGGCGGCGTAGTCATCTGCCTCATCCTTCAGGTTTTTCAGCTCCTTCATGCCCGCCTGGGACTTTTCCGGATCGTCCCAGTAGCCCGGAGCCTCCATCTCTCTCTCTAATTCCTCGATTCTCTTTGCCTTTTCAGCCAGGTCAAAGTGAATCCCTCAATTCCACTAATGGTCCGTGATAGCCGTTCAGCGTATACTTAAACTGATCTAATTCTACCATTTTCCCACCTCTTTCTATTCTATTATTTCACAGAAATATCTGGTTTCTTTCCAGCTGTCCATCTTCTGCCTATCCGGATTTTCACCCGTATTTCTGCGCTTTTTAAGTATAGCAAAGTTCCCATACAGGCGCAACCGGTTCTTTTTCCTCTCCGGAAAATCTCCTGCTCCCTGCAGACAGAAATTAAGGGAAAGAAAAGATCCGTGAGAATCCTTTCTCTCCCTTATATTTACAGTTCAGCCATTTACTGTCCAAATCTTTTCTGCCGCTTTCAGCATCCGGAACAGTCTCAGGGCCGCGCCCATATACAGCTCTTCCGCTCTTTCCAGCGCTTCCTCAAGAGGCATCACCCCGTTTACCGTGGTGATAATAGACTCGATTCCATGTTCGAAAATTTTCTCAGCGCCTGTGCCCATGCTGCCCACAATAGCCACTGCCGGCACGCCCTGGCGCCGGCACCGGGTGCCCACGCCCTGCATAACTTTTCCGAAGACAGACTGCCAGTCCGCTCTTCCTTCTCCCGTGACCACCAGAGACACTCCGTCCAGTCTTCTGTCAAATTCTATCAGATCCAGAACCGTGTCAATGCCGGATTTCAGCTCCGCTCCCAGGAAGGCCATCAAAGCCGCTCCCAGTCCTCCGGCTGCTCCCGCGCCCGGCACCTCGTCCATATTGATGCCGAACTCACCGGCAAGAAGATCCCGGTAATTCTGCATGCCTGCTTCCAATTCATCCAGAATCTCCGGAGTTCCGCCTTTCTGCTTTCCGAAGGTGTAGGTGGCCCCGTCTTTCCCACACAGGGGATTGGTCACATCGCACATGACCGTAAAATGAGTTTCCCGAATCCGGGAATCCAGGCCGGAACGGTCAATGGCGCGTATTTTTGCCAGGTCTTCTCCCCGGCCCTCCAGCTCCTGTCCCTTTTCGTCCAGGAACCGCACGCCCAGAGCGCGCATGCAGCCGATTCCGCCGTCATTGGTGGCAGAGCCTCCGATGGCGATGGAAATATCGCGGAATCCCCTTTCCAGGGCGTCCCGGATCATTTCTCCGGTGCCCCGGGAAGATGTCTTCCGCGGATCCCGAAGCTCCTTGGGAACAAGCGGCAGGCCCGACGCCGCTGCCATCTCCATGACAGCTCTGTTTTCATCCAGAGCCCCGTAAAAGGCCTCCTGCGCTTCCCCCAGCGGCCCGTGAACCCTCACGGAAATCTTTTCTCCATCCACTGCGGCAAGCACGGCCTCCGTCGTTCCTTCTCCTCCATCTGCCACTTCCACGCCCTCACATTCACAGCCAGGAAATACCTCTCTGGCTGCCTGTGTCAGAAGCTCTGCCGTCCGCCTGGAAGAAAGGGTGCCTTTGAAGGAATCCGACGCAAACAAAAACTTCATTTCATCACTCCATTTCTTTAAAGAAGGATAAAGGATATTAAATATATTACCACAATTGACACAAGACCTACAACAAGAGTCATTCCGGTCTGTGCTTTATACGCCTGTTTGGTGTCCAGTCCGGAGAACTGGGCTACAATCCAGAAGTATGCGTCGTTTGCGTGAGATACCACCATGGAGCCTGCCGCGATTGCCAGAACCGCCAGAATACGTCCCATACCGGAATCCAGTCCCAGAGAAGCAAGCATCGGCAGAGTAATCGTAGCCGCCAGTACCTGCACAACGGTGGTAGCGCCCATGACCGTCTTAAAGAAAGCCGCGATCAGGAACGGAAGAATCACGCCCAGAGCCGGGCTCATGGTAAGTCCGCTGATCTTGTCAGCCAGAGGAAGAGCCTGAAGCACCTGGCCAAAGGAACCGCCGGCTCCGATAATCGCCAGCATGCCTACGGAACCTCCGATGCCTTCGTTTACATACTGGCTGATCTTCTTCCGGTCATCTCCGGATACCAGCGTCATGGAAAGGAACATACCGATAATCAGCGCGATGCTGGGATTTCCAATCAAATCAAAGAACCACTGTACCGCGCCTGTTCCGAATGGAGCGGATTCCAGATCCGCAACAGTCTTCAGCGCAACCAGAAGGATGATTACGATAATCGGAGAGAAAGAATGAAGACGTCCCGGAAGCTTTCCGTATGTCTTGATAATTTCCTCTTCGTTCAGCTCTTCCTTCAAATCCACCTGGATTTTGGAGGAAACTTTCTGGCCGTAGATGACACCGGCTATAGTGCCGGGGATAGATACAAGAAGTCCGATTCCGAGAAGCAGACCGAAGTTTGCTCCCAGGGAATTGGCCACTGCCAGTGTGCCCGGATGCAGCGGCACGAAACAATGGGTCGTAAAAAGTCCCGCGCTCAGAGCGCTGGCAATCACTGCCATGGATACTTTGGACTTAATGGAAATAGCTTTTGCCACAGGCGCCAGCACTACATATCCTGAGTTGCAGAACAGCGGCACACCTGTAATATATCCGGCGATGGCCATGGCAATCGGAGAACGTTTTTCTCCCACCACGCTCAGAATTGTATTGGCAATCACCAGGGCTGCGCCCGTCTTCTGCAGCATGGTGCCGATGATTCCTCCAGTCAGCACAATGATTCCCACGCTTCCCAGAATGCTTCCGAATCCCGTCTCCACCATGGAAATCGTATCGCTGGGGCTGAAGCCCGCAGCCAGTCCCAGAACAATGGATACCAGCAGCAAAGCAAGAAACGCATGAGTCTTCAGCTTGGTAATCGCGAAGATCATTGCTGCCACAGCTATCAGTATAATAACAAGCATATATGTTGTCGACATGCCTCATTT
Organism: uncultured Merdimonas sp.; assembly: GCA_944375745.1. Lineage (GTDB taxonomy): Bacteria > Bacillota > Clostridia > Lachnospirales > Lachnospiraceae > Laedolimicola. The sequence goes on along the minus strand of CALWAV010000075.1, from coordinate 9,971 downwards.
CTCCCTTCTCTTTAAACTGTAGTTTTCCCGTCCTGCTCCCCGTCAGCCCTGTGGCTTTGTCCGGCATGGAGAAGCAGGCGGAGCTGAATCACCCGGCATACGGAGTTGAGTCCGCCAAGGCCCAGAATATCATAGATCTTATTCATCCTGTATGCCAGCGTGTTCTTATGTATCAGCAGCTTTTCAGCCACTATACGCAGGTTGTCAGGCGATTCGCAGTAGGCTTCTATGGTCTGGATATATTCTTTAAATATCTTTGGCTCCACTTTCTGACGCAGCATCTGATACATCCGTTCCCCATATTCCTGCATCAGCGGATTCTGGAACAGGTACTGAAAACAGTAGCCCACCATTCCCTCCATGGAATCCATATAGCGGATCCCGCTGGAGACTCCTTCCGCCATCAGTGAAATTCCCTGATAGGCCATGGGCATCCGCTTCAAATCCTCGTAAATTCCGCTGACCGCAATCACCGGCGTCATCCCGAATTCCTTTTCCGTCAGTTCCAGAAGGCGCTCGGAAAATCTCTGTAGGTTTCTGGAGGACGCCTGGCTTTTTATCACCACCAGCCTGTCGTCCACAATCCCGTACAGGGTCTTCCGGCTGTCTATGAACTCCATCTCCTTGAACTGGCGGAGCAGATTTCTCATATTCACATTCCAGGAAACATGATCCTCATGGCTGCCCACCTTCATAATCACGCAGGCATAGGACGGAATTCCTTCCCAGCCCACCATATCCGTCATCTGTTCAAAGGACAACTGCCCCTTCATTTCGCCGTATATTAGAAACTTCAGCAGTTCCGTCCGAATCTCATCTTCTATCTCCTGCTTGTTGAAATAAGTCAGCTGCCGGATATACATTTCCGTGTATACTCTCAGAAGATTTGCGATATCTCTGCTCTCATCCGGATTTCCGAATACGCCTACCACTCCCACCACTTCATTTTTTACTATGATGGGCATATTGATCCCTTCTTTTGCTCCCGGGTAGCGTTCCACCTCGTCGGGATAGATACATACCTCCCGCCCCGTAGCCATCACTTCTACCGCTCCCTGATGGACAGTGCCGATGCGGTGCTTCTCTGTGGAAGCGATAATATACCCATCTTTATTCATGATGTTCACAATTCTTCCGCCCAGAAGAAAGGAGGTGGTCTCCACCAATTTCTGCGCGAATTTGTCAAACTGGATTACCACTGCCATTACTCAACGGCAAAACAGTCGCCGACGCCCAGATGGCAGCTCTTTACCTCTGCGTCAGAACCGGCAGCGCACTCCGCCTTTTCTCCTGAACAGTGTGACAGACCGATGATATGAAGTCCCATATTCTTCATCTCCGCAATCGTCTGATCGATTCTCTGTTCATCAGCCTCCACCAGATGAGTTCCTCCAAGCACCGCGTAAATGGGCTTCTGCAGTGTGTTGTGAATATGGGTCAGCATGTTCAGAATGCCCGGGTGTGAACATCCCACAACTACCACAAGTCCTTTGCTTGTATCCAGAACAAGACAGATTTCATCGCTGAAGTCATCTGTCTCCGCTCCCGGAAGGGTGCCTCTCACAAACCTGGACGGAATGGTCTCAAAGGCATGGGTTCTCGGGAAATCAGCGAAAATCCAGCAGTCTTTTGAAAGCTGGACTGTTCCCCGGCATACCTTGTGGACAATCTGATTCTCCGCCAGGAACTGCTCGTCAAAGCCCGCTCCCAGATAAGTATACTTGACGCCGTCAAAGGCATATTTGGGCTCAAAGTAATCCGGCCCTGTATAAAGGGTTCCCTTTACCTGATTCCGGACAAAATCCGGATAGCCTCCGCTGTGGTCATAATGGGAATGACTCAGAATCACATAGTCTGCCGTCTGAATGGGAGTATCCATGAGTCTGGCATTGTTCACCGCGGTGGCGTCCGGTCCGCAGTCAAATACCAGCTTCAGGGAATCTGTCCGCACAAACATGGACAGTCCGTGCTTTGCTGTCAGAGACTTGTGCTCTGTTCCAACATTATCCAGTAATGTTCTGATTTCAATCATTAGATAACCTCCTTTTTATGCATTTTCTCTTTTTAATAAAAAAAATTATACTATTTATTGTGCAATATGTCATTGTGCGAAAGCCCAAAAAAGCTCTGGCTTTTATTTCCTTTTTTCGTTTCTTACACAAACAGGGTTAAAAATTTAACAATTTCTTAACCTTCCCGAACACAAAATATGCCCCTCTCCAGGCGGCAGGCCTGAAATATCCTGCCGCCCATGAGAGAAGCATATCTGTCAGCCTGTACAGCTGGCTGCCCTTCCCGGGACTTTTCTTCTGTATCATTTCTTTATGAGCATTTCTTTCTGCTTACAAATCTGTCTGTTCCGGCATCACCACTGCCGCAATGATATAGACCAAAAGCGCTGTTCCACAGCTCACCACAGAGCAGACGGCCCAGATGAGCCGGACCACCGTGGGGTCCAGATTCAGATATTCTCCAATTCCCCCGCAGACTCCGCATATCATTCGATTTGACGCCGAACGGCATAATTTCTTTGATTCCATAATTCATTCCTCCTGTTTTCCTTCTTAATTTCCCTGTGCAAAATTTATAGTCAGTGTGCCGATTCCGCAGTCGGCATCTATGATCTTCTCCGCATGGTTGTCTACGGTCTGCTCTCCGCCCAGACCCGAATAGCTTCTGTCTCCCAGCATCAGCGTGCCGATTCCGCAGTCGATCCTGTAATTATAATCTGCCTCGCTTCCAGCCATATTTACTGCCAGTGTACCGATTCCGCAATCCAGTTCCAGATCATCTGCCTCCAGCTGTTCCGCCTCCACAATACCTGCTCCCAGATCAATTTTCATCCGTACCGCCCTCAGTTCTTCTATTGACACATCGGACGCTCCCAGATCCAGTTCCATTTCTTCAAAGCTCTGGTCAGGAATCCAGACATCCAGTTCCAGAGCCTGATCCTGTTTCTGCTGGGCGAAGGTACGGGTATCCTGAAGCTTCAGGGTATTCCCGTCCTGCCAGGCTCTGAAATAATCTCTTCCATTCCGGCCGCTCAGACTGATATCACTGCCTTCCTCTCCTCTATGGATACGCAGCACCGCAAAATTCAACGCCATATCGATTTTCCGGATGCCGCCGGAAGCAAAGCTGTCCTCAAAGGTATCCAGTCCGTCTCCTGTGGGCGCCTGCAGCTGTCCTGCCTCTGAGACTCCGTCCCAGCCGTGGTGGGCTCCTCCATGCTCCCACTCATCTTCCCAGTCATCAGCCCACTGATCCACGCGATCCTCGATATCATCAGACCATTGGTCCACACGTTCATCCAGATCGTCCGACCACTGGTCTAAATCATCGTCCAGATCGTCCGACCAGGCATCCAGCCGGTCTGTACTGTCATCCACCCAGTCCAGCCGGTTTTCCAGCCATCCCAGAACACTGTGATCATAGCGGGCCAGATTCAGAAACTGTCCGGGGCGGGCGCCCATGGCCATGCCGATGCCGATGCCCGCAAGACCGATTATCCCGAGAGAGGCTGCCAGAATCAGACAGAATTTTGTAAATGTTTTCATTTTTTCGCACCTGCCTTTCTGAAGGGATAACGAACCAGCCTTACAACTCCCCGAATCAGTCCGGGCACAATCTTAATACAGCACCAGACCACCAGAACGGAAACCAGAATTCCCAGCGCCGCTATCAGGCAGCCTGTACCCGCCAGAGCGATTCCCACCGCAGGTGTCACAAAGGCCTGGGCGATTCCGATTCCAAGCGTCAGAATTCCTGCTGCAAGAATCACAAAGCCAGAGATGCCGATTCCAATAACCAGAGCCAAAATTCCTGCCGCGATTCCCAGCACCGCCACCAGAATTCCGCCGGCCACCGGAAGAAGCACCGGCACAAGCAGGATGCATAAAAGCACAATGGCAAGAATTTTCCAGAAGTTCGTCTCCTTCTTTTTCTCAGGTCCTGCATCCTTTCCCGGCTTTTCCACGGAGATCTCTCCATTTTTCTGCTCAAACCGGGTATCCCGGTACCCCTGCTCGGAAAACTCGGAAGCCGAATCCGAAAGACCCGCTTTTATCTTCTGCGCCACCTGCTCCGGGCTTACCAGTTCCTCGATGACCTTTGCCTCGTTTTCCTCGCCTGCGTCATCAAAATAATCATTATAGTACTGTAAAGCTTCTTCCCTTTCACTGTCTGAAATGTTCCACAGAAGCTTCTCCAGTCTGTCCATAAATTCCTTCCTGCTAATTTTTCCTCACTCCCCTCGAACAGTTTCGATATTTTTGAAGAATAACTTTTCCACTCGCTCATGTACAAATTGAGCTGTGCCGTCCCCGCGTCGGTAATCCGGTAATATCTGCGGTTTCTTCCCGCGTATGCCATATCATAGGTCTCCAGACAGCCATCCTTCTGAAGCCTCCTTAAGACCGGATACAAGGTCGATTCCGAAATATCAATGGCCTGCCTGACATCCTGTGTAATCTTGTATCCATAGGTCCCTTCCGCATCATGGGAAACAACAGCCAGCACGATTGCATCCAAGAGCGCAGCTCCTGTGTTAAATACCATGCAATCCTCTCCTTACTCCTGTTCTTACACTCCTATTTTGCTTATAATTTTATAATATTATATATTATATAGTATTATAAGTTATTTATACTATATGACATATAATATACTGTTGTCAATAGTATACGGCAGTATTTAAACAAATCTTAAGAATCTCCGATTTTATGTGAATCCATAGCGTTCCTTTCTCTTCTGTGTTAAAATGAGCCTATGATGAAAACAGGTAAAAAACCCGTTCTGCTGATTCTTTCCGCCGCTGTCCTGTTTTTCTCCGGATGTCTGGGCAGAAACGCCGAAGTATACGGACAGCGCCATGTTCTGGACTACGTGGATTCCGTCTGTTCCGAACCTTATGAACTGCTGGGAAGGGAATTGATAGAAGAAGACCCCGACAATATGGAATACTATTTCCGAACCCTGGACCGGGATCTGGACTTTCAGGCCAACAGTTATCTCAGCCCTGTCTGGATCGATGCCACTGAAACTTCCTTTTATACCAGGGAAATTTCCTGTGATTATGTGCAGACCGTACACGGCCTATACCGCAATGAAACCAAAGCCATTTTAGAAGAAGACAGCCGTTACCTGGAGGATTTCGGCTGGATGTATCTGCTTTCTTTCGGAGATATTGAACAGGCAGCCGATACGCTGTTAAAGGCAGATCAGGTATACAGCCGGGAATTGGAATACAATTCTCCGGAGTTTCTTTCCGCAAACCCAATTGCCACTGTTCATTTTGTATGGTTCCCATCCGAGGCAGAGGTTCTGGAGCATGACAACTGGGTGAACGTGACAGATATCGGTCTTACAGGCCAGCTGGAAAAGGAGCAGCTCCTCAGCCGGCTGTCCAGCGCATATGCCCAGCTTACTGTGGACAAGAAGATAACAGACGACAGTGTACCGGAAGAATATCTGGCCGGAAAACACGTATCTCTTCTGGAAACCATTGAGCTGAATGGAACAGAGATGCTTTACGACAGCGAGGATAATCCCTGCGGCATCTACGGAATGACGACAGATGACTACAAATACTGCTGGTACAGCCGTGATGCCTCTTCCTATATGATGGTCATCGACATAGGGCTGATTACAGACCGCATGAGTTTTCCGCTGATTATACGGGAATATGTCCGGAACTTAGGCGGCACCTACGAAGTCTCAGCCCAGGATGACACCTACACAAGCACCTGGACCATAGACGGAGACACCTGGTCCCTGGAGTCCCGGTTTGATGACGACACCATTCAGAAGCTGGAAATAAAGAAAAACGGCCAGCCTCTGAACCTATCCTACGTAACTGTTAAGGAAGACTATAACGTCCACGCTTCGTTCTGTGTGGGTGTACCGGTGGAAGACTTCTGCCGGCTGTTCGGCCTGACGTACCGGATCTCGGAAGACGAAGGGAAAATTTCCTTTATCTCCGATACAGCCGGATAAGGGAAAGACACAGGAATCCGTAAAAAGATGTAAAATGGAACCGCAAGTTCATCAGGAAGGTGCCCGGAGACGTAAAAATTTTCACGAAAACAATATCCATCAATTCCCGGATCAAAATCGCCCAGACCGTAAGGCCTGAGCGATTTTCTGTTCTGCCGGGGAAGTTCTTACACTTCCTCTGTTTCTTCTACTATCTCATCCGTATTTTATAATCAAATCAGCCAAACAGTGATATGGCCGCAAACACAGAAGCAAGAAGAGACGCAACCAGAGACACCACTGTAATCTGCGTATTGATAGACGGCCCTGCCGTATCCTTGAAAGGATCTCCCACCGTATCACCGGTAACAGCGGCCTTATGAGCCCGGGAGCCTTTCCCTCCCTCATTGCCTGCCTCTATGTATTTCTTGGAATTGTCCCAAAGGCCGCCTGCATTTGACATAAAGAGGGCCAGCAGAAGGCCGCTTACGATATTGCCCAGCAGAAAGCCGCCGATAGCCAGCGGACCGCCGATAAAGCCTACAATCACGGTGGCTATGATGGCAAGAAGTCCCGCGGGAATCAGCTCATGAAGAGCCCCTTCTGTGGCAATATTGATGCAGGTATCGTAATCCGCCCTGACTCCTTCCTTTCCTTCCTTCAGTCCCACAATCTCGTTGAACTGCCGGCGGATCTCCGCCACCATCTTCTGCGCATTCTTATCCACGCCGAGCATCAGCATAGCTGAGAACACGGCCGGGACAGCTGCTCCCACCAGAATGCCGAAAAACACAGTGGGATCCATAATATCAAAGCCCGTAATCAGCTCTTTTCCCATGGAAGCCAAAGACACATTTACCTCAGACATATAGGCCCCCAGAAGAGAAATAACCGTAAGTCCCGCCGCTCCGATGGAAAATCCCTTAGTTACGGCCTTCACAGTATTGCCGGCGCTGTCCAGCTCATCTGCTACCCGGATGGTCTCCTCACCCAGGCCGCCCATCTCCGCCAGACCTCTGGCATTATCCACGATAGGGCCATAGGCGTCATTGCTGATAATCATGCCCACGATGGAAAGCATGCCCACTGCCGCCATGGCGATTCCAAACAGAGCGTATCCCTCTCCCAGCGGCTCACACAATTTGTATGCAGCCAGAGCGGAAACAGCAATTCCCACCATAGCCGGAAGAGCCGAAATAAATCCATAGGAAATACCCGATAATATGGTAAACGCAGAACCGGACTGGGACGCATGAGCCACCTTCCGGACAATCGGCTTGCTGTCATCTGTAAAATAGTCCGTGGTAATACCGATAATGACACCAACCACAAGACCGATGGCCGACGCTCCCCAGATCCTCCACTCAAATCCATCCAGGAACCAGGTAGCCGCTCCTGTCAGAACAATAAAGAGCAGCGTGGTGGAATATGTAGAAGAATTCAAAGCCTGGGTGGGATTTCCGTTCTTTCCCACACGGGCACAGGCAATTCCGATAATGGAAGCCAGCAGGCCGATGGCCGCATAGCAGAATACCACCGCGCTGTTTACGCCCACGCCTCCGTCCAGCGCCTGAGCCATGACAAGGGCGGAAGCCATAGCCGCCACATTGGAATCAAAAAGGTCTGCGCCCATACCGGCCACATCGCCTACATTATCACCAACATTGTCCGCAATAACCGCCGGATTCCGGGGATCGTCCTCGGGAATACCGAGCTCTACCTTTCCCGTCAGGTCCGCTGCCACATCCGCGGTCTTCGTGAAGATTCCGCCGCCTGCCTTGGCAAACAAAGCCAGCGAGCTGGCGCCGAAGGAAAAGCCCAGAAGGACCGAAGCATCTCCTGTAATCATCAGCACAGCCATCACGCCCAGCAGGCAGAAGCCCACCACAGCCAGGCCCATGACCGCTCCCCCGCGGAATCCAATCAGAAACGCCGGCTTCAGGCCCTTCTGGGCGCCTTCCGCCGCTCTGGAATTGGCCTGAGTCGCCACCAGGATTCCTATTTTCCCTGCGATAGCCGACAGAATCGTGCCGGCCAGATACGCAATCATCATCGAAAGATTATCCAGTATATTCCCATTCCAGATGGGACTGGGCAGGAAAACCAGGATCAGCACTGCCGCAATACCCGCAAATCTGGCAAGAATAATGTATTCCTTCCGCATGAAGGTATTAGCGCCCGCGTGAATCAGATCGGAAACTTCGATGATTCTTTTATTCACCGCAGGCTGCCTTTTCACCCAGAAATGCAGATACACCGCATATGCAAACGCAATTACTACGGAAAGGAATGAGACTGTGTAAACAAGCTGCATAAGATCCATATTTCTTCCCCCATTTCTATATAAGATGTATAAAAAAAACGAACTTTGGTTCCAATTATAGATCTTTCTGCACATGCAGTCAATTCCATTTTCCGTAAATGCGCATAATAAATAAATATTTTTTGTGAGATTTTTGTTAATTATTTATGGACATTTGCTACGATTCTGAGTTCATATTTTTCATAAGTCTCCGAGATTTGAGACACTGCCTGGCGCAGGGTTCCCACATGGCCGGACACCTGATAAGCACAGACAGATGCATAGGACAGATAGGTCTTTACGGCAGCGGCGGCAATTCCCTGCAGAGGCAGAGAGTTTCTCACACTGTTTACCCTGGAAGCAGCCTGGGAAAGTCTGCCGCGCATAGTCCCCAGCTCATCCGCCGCATACTGGAGAACCTTGATGTCCACAGAAAAATCTCCATTCTTTATAATCGGCCGTCCTGTCACTTTCGAACTTATCCAATCACCCAGCTCCTCAAAAAATTTCTCCACAGCCTCGAAGCATTCTTGAATAAACTCTCCTATCTGCTCCACGATTTTTGCCAGCTGCTCAAAAGCCGCCATGGCGTTAATCACAATATAAGCCGCCTCAATAAAACTTGCTATGACTGGCACCACAAAGGAGTCTGTTATATATCTGCACAAAGTGGATATCTGCCTCCAGCAGATTCCGAACCTCATCTATGGAAATACAGAGTAATTCTCCCTCTGTCAAAGCTTCTATCGTCACCATCGCGCAGGGCGCGGTTAAATCAAAAGTCGGGATGACTGGCTCGCCATACCGGAAACTGAAGCAATCGGTAATATCTCTGCCATTCGCATCCAGTACCCATTCCCGAAAAATTCCGGAAACCAAAAAATATATATAATTCAAAGGCTGGCCTTCTCTTATAAGAATGTCCCTTTTGGACAAGCAATGCAGTTCTGTTACAGAAATCAGCTTTTGAAGAAGAGCCTCATCTGTAAGACTCAAAACCTGCCGGTAAAATTCGGCAACACTCTCTTTCACTGTAAAAATTTACCCCCCCCCCAGAAAAATCCACTTCTGAATAATTATATCCCATTCACTTTTTACACGCATTATCACACGATAACAAAATTCCAAAAATTATCAATTCTTCCAAAACACGGCGTGCTTCAAACAGACCTTTTTCTCTTTTATCACAGGCATAAAAAATCCAGGAAAACAGCGCTGCATTTCCCACGCCATTTCCCTGGATTATCTCCTTTTTTATCCTGTTTTTATCTTTTTATCTCTCCGACCGCAGCTTCGCCGCGCCCCTGCTCAGGATATGCTTCAAGAGAGCCTCACAGCCCTCCTTCACATCCTCATAGGTCACATCAAAGTTTCCTGTATACCAGGGATCCGCAATGTCCCTGGGATGATCTGTGAAATCCAGCAGCAGTGATACCTTTCCTTCCGGGTCCGATCCCAGAATCCGCATCATGTTCCTGCGGTTCCAGCCATCCATGCCAATGATATAATCGTATTTTTTATAATCTGCTTTTGTCATCTGTACTGCCCGGTGATCTCCGCACCAGATTCCTTCTTCTTTCAGCTTTTTCCGGGTTCCGTGATGAACACCGTTTCCGATTTCTTCCCGGCTGGTGGCCGCAGAGTCGATGTAGAAGCTGGATGAAAGGCCGCGCTTGTCCACCATGTCCTGCAGGAC
>CALWAV010000074.1 GCA_944375745.1 uncultured Merdimonas sp. | reverse complement strand
GGAAATGTTTCTGTTCGCCGTTCAGAAGGTACTCGCCTGCGTCCGGCTTGTAGTCTCCGTTCAACACCTTAAGCAGAGTGGATTTTCCCGCTCCGTTTTCCCCGAGAAATGCCAGCACTTCGCCACCGTAGGCCTTAAAGCAGATGTCGTCCAGTGCCTTCACACCCGGAAAATACTTGGAAATATGTTTAAATTCCAAAACGCTTTCCATGTCCTTCTCCTTTCTGTATATTTATCTTTCTTGCTATAATATAACCAAATTTTCTCAGCTATTCATTATCTTTTTTTGCTTATTTATTTAAAAAAATTGTTTTCGCTTCACTCTAAATCGGCATTTTTGCCAAAATTCTTCGTGTTATTCCGCTGTTCAGCCGAATTCCATGCTTCTGACGAAATGTTCCTGAAACCTTCTGTTTTGAGCCAGATCCACTTCTCTGGAATTTTCCACGATGCCTTCCATTCTTCCTGCATATGACGGATCCGTCAGACATTTCACGCAGCCTGCAAGAGAGCTGTTGCCTGCGGTCTCAAGCCGGCCCGCGAATCCTTTGGGAAACAATCCGATGGCAAACGCCTTTTCCAGATCCATGTAAAACCCGAAGCCCCCGGAAAGAAAAATGGAAGGCGGCTGATTCCCGTACAATCATAGCCCCGCAGCAGATGAGGCATGGTGGTATTTCCTGCCGCGCAGACCTTCTGAAGCATCTCCGGATAAGGGCTCTGTCTCAGAAGCTCACGGATTCCCGGAGTCTTTCCTTTTCGCCCTTCAGCGAAGCCTCTATTCTGGAGATCACGTCTCCTCCGAATATCGTCCCGATATCCACAGCGATTCCCCAGCCGCTTCTGCCGTCCGATCCCGCCTTTTTCTCCTGTCCGGAGGCCAGAACCTGAAACCTCTCTTCATTCTCCGGTATCCGGATGCCCACATTCATCTGCGGAACGGCCAGGCAGGCCAGCCGCCAGCCCTCCTCCAGCTTTTCCGAAGGAATCAGTTTCTTTTCCTCTTCCCCGGCAGGCAGCACGCCCTCTGTCACCTGTACCAGGCATTTGCCGCAGCGTCCTTTCCCGCCGCAGGGAGCGTCCAGATAGACATCATTGTCCCTCAGCAGCTCCATCAGAGTTTTTCCCGTTTTTCCGGTTATCTCTATTACAGCCCCATACCGGGATACAGCAAGCAGTTCTTCGTATTCCTCTTCAAATACGGAATACGCCTCGGACTCCGGCGTACATTGCAAAGTCCGAAATACCTCGTTCTTTGAAATGTTCACCGGAAGCCCTGTCTTTTTCAATATTTCATTCATTTTTCAGAGCTTTCTCAGGCACGTTTTTCCAGGACGCATTTCTTTGCCACTTCTGCAGCAGATGCCGCGTCCGGCGTATAATAGTCCGCTCCGATTTCCTGGGCGAATTCATCTGTAATGGGCGCTCCGCCGATCATTACGATGTATTTGTCACGCAGCCCCTTCTCCTTCAAAAGCTCTATCACTTCCCGCATATTGTCCATTGTGGTGGAAAGCAGGGCTGACATTCCGATCACATCCGCTCCAACTTCTTCTGCCTTCTCAATAAAGGTCTCCGCGGACACATCCACACCCAGGTCATAGACCTCAAATCCCGCGCCTTTAAACATCATGGCAGTCAGGTTCTTTCCGATATCATGAAGGTCTCCCTTTACGGTTCCAATCACAATCTTTCCTACGGCCTCATTTCCCACCTCAACCAGCAGGGGCTCCAAAATCTCCAGGCCCACATTCATGGCTCTGGCGGAAATCAGTACGTCCGGAACAAAAATCTCTTCCCTTTTAAATCTTCCTCCTACCACTGCCATTCCTGCCAGAAGACCGTCATTTAAAATGACCTTCGGATCATAGCCCTCATCCACTGCCTGCTGCACAAGAGCCTTCACATTCTTGACCCGTCCTTTCTGCAAAAGTTCCGAAATTTCTTCTATAATAGCCATCACTCTTCCTCCTGATTATCTGTTTTTGTAATATTCTTCCGCCGCCTCAAAGAAGGCTTCCAGGTTTTCCATGGGCGTAAGCGGCGGGATGTCGCAGCCGCTGGCAAGCACAAAGTTTTTATATTTTCCGCATCTCTCCAGCAGCTTTGTGGTTTCTTCCTTAATCTTTGCCGGAGTTCCGTTCCGAAGGACTCCCACCGGGTCAATGTTTCCGATGATCAATCTGTCAGAAGGAAGGGCTTTGAGCATTTCTTCAATATCGATGGCGTTTCCAAAGCTGTATGCCCGGACATTCAGGTCTGCCAGCTCTTTTTTCAGAGGCACCACGGTTCCGCAGTTATGATACAGGAACAGGAAGTTCTCATCCTCCACCGCTGCTCTCACCCGCTCCACATAGGGATTGGAAAATTCCGCCATCAAGTCCGGAGATAAGAGGCCTGCCGCCGGCTCTGCCATAACAACGCCGTCAGCTCCCGCTTCCTTCAGCGCTTTTGCGTAATCCATCAAAAATACTGTGGCCTTTTCCAGCACTGTCTCTACCATTTCCGGCTCTATCCGGCACAGGATCATGATTTCCGTCATGTCCAGCAGTCTGCCTGCCAGGGAATAAGGGCCGATGATGCCCGCCAGGACCGGCCGGTCCGTAATCAGCTCACTGGCCTCCCGGATACCCTTGACGCACTCACCGGTACGTCCGGCACCCACCTGGGGAATCTTTAACGCATCTGCCTGCTCCTCATCCTCAATCAGAGCTCCCTGTACAGTGGGAACCTCATCAGGGCTGTACAGAACCTTTGCGCCAAAGGCCTCTGCCTCCACAGAAAGATCCATCAGGCTTACAGACGCCGCTGTGTCAAATCTATCCGCAATGGCTTTCATGCATAAAGCCTGCAGATGTCCGTCATTTACCAGTTCCTCCACGTTTTTCCCAATCAGCTGCGTCCCCGGAAAGGAGAGAACCGGAAGGGGCTTTTTCACCGGGCTGTTCAGCTGGTCTGCCAGCCACTCATTCATGTTATATTTCATTTTTCTGGTCTCCTTGTCTTATTTCCTTCTATCCGGCTATTTTTTGTAGGTCCGGCAGGCATCCACGTAGGCCAGGATATTCTCCAGGGGCACCTCCGGCTCCAGCATATGGGTGGGAGCCACAAACAGTCCGCCTTTCTCTCCGGCAATATCCAGGTTTCTCCAGACCGCTTCCTTTACCTCCTGAGGGGTTCCCTTGGGCATCACAGTCTGGGTTCCAATGGTTCCGTGGAAGGAAATCTTGTCACCATATTTTTTATAGATTTCCTCAAAATCCATGCACTCGCTCTGGATGGGATTCAGCACATCGATTCCCGCCTCAATCAGGTGCGGAATCAGGGGCTCGATAAATCCGCAGGAGTGATAGAAAATCAGAATATCCGGATTCACAGCCTTCACTGCGTCGATGATCTTTTTCAGCCTGGGCTGAATCCAGTCAGTATACAGTTCCTCGCTCATCATGATCGTATGCTGCATGCCGATATCGTCACCCAGAAACAGCACATCCACTCCTGCCTTCGCATAGGAGAGGGCCCGGATCATGGACAGCTCAGTCACCTTGTCAAGCAGGAACTCCGCTTTTTCGTCCTCCATCATCATGTCACAGAAAAGCTCTTCCATGCTTCTCATATACCAGGCGCATTCCCAGATGGTCATCTGCATATCGCCCAGAGCAATCAAATCTCTCTCCTTGATTTTCTTTACCTGCTCCGGCTGATGGGAACCGTCAGCGGAAGCGAAATCCGGGAACGGATAGCTCTCTATCTCCTCCAGCGTCTCCATATTCTCCATGGGATGACGCATGTAGGTCATGTGCATGCTGTTGGGCGATTTCTCATGTCCCACACCCCAGATATCAATATCAGCCCCTTCTGCCAGCGGCTTCTTCGCATAAAATTTTCTGAATTTCTCCACATCCTGATCCTTCAGGCGCAGATCCTCCACCCGCCTCCAGGGCATTCCAAAATACTCCTCATAATCCTCTGCTCCCAGCTCTTTTCTGCAGACCTCCTGCAGATGGGGGCAGAGCACAAACTCTACCGGAACTCTTTCATAGCCCTGCCGGCGCAGCAGCGACAAAAAATTCTCTCTGTTGGTCATCTTATCTCTCCTTTTCTTCCTCTTCTATGATAGTGCAGCGCTCCTCTGCCCTGGTACCCTTCCACATGTTCCGGTACTCCAGCGGCGTCATGCCTGTGTACTGCTGGAATACTCTGCAGAAATACTGGGAACTGTTGAAGCCTGCCCTGGCCGCGATCTCAGTCACCGTCTCGGAACCGGACCACAGCATTTCCTTTGCTTTTTCAATCCGCAGGGAAGCAATGTACTGGCTGCAGCTGATGCCCGTCTCTTCCTTAAAGCATTTGCGGAGATACCTGGAACTGACGCCGAATTTTTCGGCCAGTTCCTCAATGCTGATGTCATACTCGTAGTTCTCATTGATATAGCTCAGCAGCTTCTCCATCTTTCCGCTCTGCCGTCTTCCATTCTTCTCTATCCGCATGGACAGTTCCAGAAACAGGAGCAGAAACAGCATTTTCATAGCTGTGGACTGCAGTTCTTCATTCCCTCCGAACCGGTAGAGTCTGCCGATTCCCTCGATCACATCCTTGATTCCTTCGCTGTCCGGCAGCTTGTGATACCGGGCAGGTCGGAACACTGCCAGATTCTCTTTCAGGTCTTCCGGCACGTTCACATAGAATTCCAGCTGCGCTATCTGGCAGCCCTCTTCCCGGTCCACCAGGAACCAATGGGGAACTCCTTTGTACAAAATGATACAGTCACGTTCCTTCAGCGGCACAAATTCTTCGCCCACTCCCATAATGCAGTGGCCAGATTTTATGTATACGATTTCTGTTTCCCTGTGATTGTGCCGCTCAAAGCGGTAGCTCTTCAGATACCGGAAAACTCCCGCATTCCGGATTTCCAGCTCCAGAGAATGCTCCATCAGCATCTGTGCAATTTTTTCTTCTATCTTATCCATCTGTGACCTCTTTTCGTCTATAATACTCATATTCCCTCCGCCTTTCTTCTATTTATCGGTATGTCTTTTATCTTTTTGTGTACTTTTCGGAACTATTCTGTGCAGAATCACCATGCTGCGGACTCTTTCTGAAAAAGCGCAAAAAATCGGACACTCCCGTCTCTCCGGAAGTGCCCGATCCGTATCCACTGTTTTTCCGAACCTTATTATTTTTCTTCTTTTTTCTCTTCGTGATATTCTTTTTCCGTATTGACGCTCCAGATATTCTTCTTATCCTTACGTCCGCTTAAAATATTGCCCACCGCCTCAAAGGAGGTCGCCATGGAATGATCCATATTGTTGTAGCGGTGCTGGCCGTTCCGTCCCACACAGTAAAGATTCTCAAAAGTATCCAGATAAGCGGTCAGCTCATCCATATGCTCGTAGGTGTCGAAATAAGCCGGATAGGCTTTCTTTACCCGCTCCCTGTGTGAGTCCAGCACATCCCTCTCACTGGAAATCACGCCCATCTGGATCAATTCAGCGATTCCGAATTTTACCCACTCTTCCTCGCTCATATTCCAGAACTTATCCCCCTCCGTGCAGAAGTACTCCAGTCCGATCCATACCGTATGATCCGGATCCTTTACCAGGTAGGGAGACCAGTTATTGAAAATCTGAATGCGGCCCAGCTTCACGCCCACATCCTGCACATAAATCCAGCAGTCGGGAACAATATTGCCCAAGGTCTTCAGGTCCGTCTCGTTTTTCAGATTCAGCCTGTCCACCAGAAGTCCCACGGTCACAAAATCCCGGTACGGAAGCCCCTCAGCGATGGCTGCCATCTCTTCCGGCACATCATTCATGCCCGCCACCAGATCCTTGATGGGCATGGAAGAGATAAACACATCCGCTTCCTCTGTATATTCCTGCCCATCCTTCTCATAAGTCAAGCTCTGCACCCGTCCGTCCGCTGTGTGGAGTCTGGTCACCCTGCAGCCTTTTCGGATCTGGCCGCCCATGGCCTCCACTTCGGCAGCGGCCGTCTCCCAGAGCTGGCCGGGGCCGTATTTGGGATAATTAAATTCCTCAATCAGCGAGGTCTGCACCTGATGCTTATCCTGCTTTTTCGGGGACAGTTTCTGCAGATTATCCTTCAGAATCCCCATAATGGACAGTCCCTTGGTACGCTGGGCGCCCCAGTCCGGAGCTATCTCCCGAGGATGGCGTCCCCAGAGCTTTTCCGTATACCCCTCAAAAAACATGGAATAGAGCTTGCGGCCAAAGGAATTGATATA
Organism: uncultured Merdimonas sp.; assembly: GCA_944375745.1. Taxonomy (GTDB): domain Bacteria; phylum Bacillota; class Clostridia; order Lachnospirales; family Lachnospiraceae; genus Laedolimicola. The sequence goes on along the minus strand of CALWAV010000074.1, from coordinate 2,519 downwards.
AAAATTCTCCAGAGAATCCACCGGCTTTTTCACAAACACCGTCTTCAAATAGCTGAAGCCGGCAGCCATGGTGGTGGCAAAGCCCATATTTTTAATCGTCCGGGCATTCATCTTCACCGGATAGTCAAAAAACTTTTTATTATAGTAGATACGGGATACCCGGTTTCTGGTCAGCATGACCCTGTCTTCCTTCTCCGGGTCCGGACCGCCTTCCTTCAGGGGAACGCTGCGTCCCAGCTTCTTGTCATCATAGGAGGGCTGTCCCTGCAGGGGCATAATCTGATCCCACCATGCGGTCACGCGGTCATCCTTGGAAAAGAAACGGTGGCCTCCGATATCCATACGGTTCCCATGATACCGCACCGTGCGGGAGATTCCGCCGATCTCCTGGCTCTCCTCCAGCACAAGCACCTCATACTCGTCCGATTTCTTTAATAATTCATATGCCGCCGTCACGCCCGCCGGGCCAGCGCCTATAATCACTGCTTTCTTCATCTGAAGCTCCTTCATTTTCTACTTATGTATTCCTGTATTCCCGCCGGCGCCAGACGGCGCGGGTGATGCTTTCTACATTGTACACGATCTGTGCCGCCCAGTCAATTTCTTCTTCCGTCAGATACGCTTCACGCAGTTTTAGCTCTGTTCTCAGTATGCTCCTTTTGGCCTTTCACATACCAGGCTGCGCTCCATTTTTGAACCTGCCTGCTTGAACCATGCCATTTCTGATGATATACTACTTGCAGAAATGATTCATCGGCAGGAGGACTCAACATGTACTATTTTATTGTAAACCCCGGCTCCCGCTCCGGCAGCGGAAAACTTGTATGGAAGAAAGTAGAGGAAATACTGGACAGCGAAGATGTGGAATACCGGGTATATTTTACATCCTGCCGTTACCACGCCGCCAGACTCGCCCGGGAGATCACATCCTCAGGCCGGGACAGCCGCATCACTCTGGTGGCCGTAGGCGGCGACGGAACCGTCAATGAAGTCTTAAACGGCATTCAGGATTTTTCAAAGATCACCTTTGCCTATATTCCCACCGGCTCCAGCAATGATTTTGCCCGTGCCCTGGGGCTTCCCTCGGATACTGCCGCCGCGGTTCAGAATATCCTGCATCCGTCCTATTTCCGGCGTATCGACCTGGGAACGGCGCAGCTGGAAAACCGTTCCTGGAAATTTGCTGTCAGCTGCGGCTGCGGATACGATGCCGCTATCTGCCACGCTGCCTTTTCCTCTCCGCTTAAAGGTCTGCTGAACCGCCTTCATCTGGGAAAGCTGACCTATATCGCCACAGGCATTAAGCAGCTGATCCTGTGCCGTCCCGCGCCCATGACAGTCACTCTGGACGGCAGGAAAACCCTCCGTTACCGGAAGACCTACTTTGCCGTGGCCATGAACTGCCGTTTCGAGGGCGGCGGAGTCAAATTCTGTCCTTCTGCCCGGCCCGATGACGGCCTGCTGGACGTCTGTGTGGCTGAGGGACCCAGCAGGCTTCTGATCCTTCCGCTGTTTCTTCTTTCCCTTTCCGGAATCCACAGAATTCTGCCCGGCGTCCATATGTTCCGGGCCCGGACCGTGGAATTTCAAAGCTCCGCCCGCCTTCCGGTCCATACAGACGGAGAGCCCTATTTTCTCAAGGGGAAACTGCAGATCAGCTGCAGTCCCGGCACACTCTCCATTATTGCCGGACCCCGGCAGTCCTGACAGGAAGAAATTACTTCTGAAAATTTTCTTAAGATAAAAGAAACTTCGTTGAATCTGAAGAATTATTGTGCTATACTCCGTTTCATATAATGAGAACAGAACAAAGTTCCGCACATTATATACGAGAAAAGAGGATAAGCATATGAAGGCATTTTTTCAGAAATACAGGCACGCCCTGGTACTGCTTTACGGACTGATCTACATGCCCTGGTTTATGTGGCTGGAAAGCCGGGCAAATATGCCCTACCATGTAATCCATGTCAGACTGGATGATATGATTCCCTTTGTGGAATACTTTATCGTCCCTTACCTGCTCTGGTTTGTCTACGTGGCAGCTGTTTTTGTTTATCTGTTTTTCAAAAGCCGCAGGGAGTTCTATCAGTACTGCATCTTTTTGTTTACCGGAATGACGCTGTTTCTGATTATTTCCACCATATATCCGAACGGCCATCTGCTGCGTCCGAACAGCTTCCCGCGGAATAATATTTTTACTCTGGCTGTTCAGGTGCTGTATCAAGCCGACACAGCCACGAATATTTTCCCGAGTCTGCATGTGTTCAATTCCATCTCTTCCCACCGGGCGGTGGCCAACAATCCGGCCCTTGGAAAGAACCGTCTGATTCACGGAGCTTCCTTCGTGCTCATGGTCTCCATCATACTGGCCACCATGTTCCTGAAGCAGCACTCCGTACTGGACGTAGTCTCCGGCATTCTGCTGGGTCTTTTGATGGACCAGCTGGTATACCGCACCGACTACTCAGCTGTCCGGATCGGTCTGGGAAGAAAGCGTGGACCGGAGAAGGCAGCATAAT
>CALWAV010000073.1 GCA_944375745.1 uncultured Merdimonas sp. | reverse complement strand
ACTTTCCGGCGATGGCCACGTATTTGCGGTAGCCCTTATGCTCTTCTACCCAGTCAAGGAGCGTCAGCTCATACTGAGCCAGCTTCGCAAGGATCTGCGGCTTCTGATTGCCCTCTCCCAGCTCTGCCTCCATATCCTTTACCACATCCGGGATTCTCGAATCTCCCTCATGCTTATTGAAAGCTTCAAACAGGTCGAGCTCTGAATTCTCCTCGATCTCCACACCCAGGTTGTAAAGCTGCTTGATGGGGGCGTTGCAGGCCAGGAAGTTTAAAGGTCTCGGTCCAAAGCTGATGATCTTCAGACTGGAAAGTCCCACAAGCGCTCTCGCAATCGGGAGGAACTCATGGATCATGTCTGCGCATTCTTCCGCTGTTCCCACCGGATACTCGGGAATATAAGCACGTACATTGCGGAGCTTCAGGTTGTAGCTGGCATTCAGCATGCCGCAGTATGCGTCGCCGCGTCCCTGTACCAGATTCTTTCCGGTCTCCTCGGCGGCCGCCACGAACATTACCGGGCCGTCGAAATGCTTTGCCAGCAGGGTCTCTGAAATCTCCGGACCGAAGTTTCCAAGATATACCACAAGAGCGTCACAGCCGGCCTTTTTCACATCTTCCAAAGCCTGTACCATATGAATCTCGCTCTCCACGATACATACGGGACACTCATAGATATCTGCCGCATCGTACTTCTGCGTATACGCATCCACCAAAGCCTTTCTGCGGTTTACCGAAAGAGATTCCGGAAAGCAGTCGCGGCTTACAGCCACGATTCCCACTTTTACAGACGGTATGTTTATCATAGTAAATCCTCCTTATATATTAGTTTTTAAATTTTCTCCTGTCAAGCCAACAAAGGCGCCGTCTGCGCCAAGACCGGACTCCTCATGAGCGATCAGCCATTTATTGCAGGCTGTCATCAGACGATCCTCAGCCAGAGCTCCCCTGACTTCCGGCATTTCTTCATTCGTTCCCTTCACCAGAATAATGGCTACCTGAAAGCCTTCCTGTACAAGGCTGCAGGGCGCATAGTGGAGGGTAGTAGCGTAGAGCTCCACCGCGCAGCCGGCCGGAACCTCAAAAAGCTCCATCTTTCCGGTGTCATAAGTAAAATCATCCGCAATGTCCTGCTGGCTTCCCACCATCAGGACCGCCCCCTGATATGCCACATTGATCTCAGAGCAGCGGTGATACTCGATGGCGTTCAGCGTGTCGTTGTGTCCGTTGCAGTAGCCAATCTGAATAGGCAGGCCTCCAAATACGCTGTCCTGGATGGCTTCAAATTCCGCGCAGGCCTCCAGTTCCGGCTCGGACGCCACATAGACTACTCCCTCTGTCACCGGCGTCTTTCCCAGACGCTCCAGCAAATCCGGGATTTTGATGTCCAGAACCCTTCCGTATTTCCGGAATTCCGGATCCGTCACCTTTTTCATGGTTTCTTCGCCCTCCTTACTGATTCTTTCTCTTGGAAACTACGTCAAAGATAACCGCAGCCAGAAGCACAAGACCCTTTACCACTCTCTGGTAGTTGGCGTCCACACCCATAATGGACATACCCAGGTTGATGACACCCATCAGCACAGCTCCGATAATAACGCCGGGAACCGTTCCGATTCCGCCGTAAGCGGAAGCGCCGCCGATGAAGCAGGAACCGATAGCGTCCATCTCATAGTTCTGGCCATATGTAGGCTGAGCGGAAGTCATACGGGCGATGGTCAGCATACCGGCCAGAGCCGCCAGCAGTCCCATGTTGGTATATGCGATAAAGTACACCTTATCCGTATTGATGCCGGAAAGCTTGGTGGCCTTCTCGTTGCCTCCTACTGCGTAGAAATAGCGTCCTGTGGTCGTCATGGAGGTGATGTAGCCGTAAATCAGGACTACGATAATCACCCAGATCAGAGCTGCGGGAATTCCCTTATGTCTGGACAGGTTATAGGTGAACCACAGAAGAACCGCGCAGAGCACAATTACCTTTGCCAGCATGGCATTGAAGGAGCCTGTCTCGTAGCCTTTCTTCTTTCTGGCGAAATAGCCGCGGAAGGTAAGCAGGGCGTAAATCACGCAGGCGATAACGCCGGCCAGCATACAGGTAATGTTGAATCCGTTTCCGCCGAAAAAGTCAGGCACATAGCAGTCTGCGCCGCCGCCGAAAATCCGGATAAAGGTCTGGTTTGTAATAGAAACGGTCATGCCATTCAGCACCACGTTGGAAAGTCCCCGGAATACCAGCATGCCGGACAGGGTCGTGATGAACGGAGGAATCCGCACAAACGCAATCCAGAATCCCTGCCATGCGCCGATTGCAAGGCCTACCAGCAGCATCACAAGAATGGATACCCACATGTTCATTTCATAAGTCTCCATCATGGTAGCGCCCACCGCGCCTACAAAACATACGACAGAACCAACCGACAGGTCGATGTTTCCTCCTGTCAGGATACAGAGCAGCATACCTGTGGCCAGTACGAACACGTACGCGTTCTGCGCGATCAGGTTATTGATGTTCTGGGGAAGAAGAATCTTTCCGTCTGTCTGCCATGCAAAGAAGG
>CALWAV010000072.1 GCA_944375745.1 uncultured Merdimonas sp. | reverse complement strand
GTGGGTACGGATTCGCTGATTTCTTCCAGCGCCGCAATGGTCCCGGAAGCCCGGCAGAGATTGCCATTGACTTCTATTTTAACATTATTTTCGACAATTTGAACCCCTTTTTCCATTAAATTTTCCTGAAATTCATTCAGGTTCGTCTCTGCCAGCAGCCTTGCCTCCTCTGCCGTATAGTTTTCCTGATATGTCTTATATTCTTCATAGCAAATCATTCCAAAGGAAACCGGCAGATAAAAATTTTCCGTCAAACGCAGAGGATACTCCGTATTCAAAACCGTATATTCGGAAAATCCGGGCCGTTTTTCCAGAGACAGCAGCCGGTTCCCCAGACGGATGCTGAATCCGTATCGTTTCCGTCCCGTAAAATGGCGCGCTTCGTGGGAAAACAGAAATTCATCATAATATTCATATTCCGTCCTTGCATAGACATCCGCGTCTGCAGCCGTATACCGGTATCCGGTCACTTCCCCGTAATCACTCATGATATCAAGGCGGCCGGTGACCAGAATATTTCCCTCCTCCACCTGATCTCCCACCTGAACACAGGCTTTCCCGCTCCTGACCAGAATGCTGGTGATGATACCGGGACGGGAGGCCGCCAGATCACTGGCCTCTTCCTGGGGTTCTTCCTCTTCTGCCGTCTGCGCATCCATATTTTCCCGGACACGGATAATAAGCCTGGTTCCCTTTACCTCAGCGGATACCCAGATAATATCCGGGAATTCCAGCCTCAGCATAGACTGAATCTCCTTACAGTCCACCTGGCTCTTTTTCATGCCGTGCACCACGTGCTCTGTCTCCAGATAATCCAGGATCACATCTGTGGTTCGGGAATAATTTCCTTCTATGTGAATGTTCCAGATATACAAAGACATCACATACAGAAAAGCGGCACAGAGCACAATTCCCACGGGAAACATTTTCCGATTCCTGTTCCGGTGCAAAAAAAACGGAAGGCCGTGACGCTCTGTTATAACCACATGAGCTCTCGCCTTCTTCCGCAGACTCTTAAGCTTCCGGAAATCCCGGATGCTGAGATTCATTTCATAGGTGAGACCGCTGCTTTTCAAATCCCAGATTTCGATGCCCCGGACCTTGCAGAGATTTAGGAAACGCTCCGGTGAATATCCTTCCAGGCGGATTCTCACATATCCCCGCAGATAGCGAAAAAAAGAAATCAGCAATATTTCACCTCCTGAATCTCACCGGTGATCTTCATCTCGTCGTTGGTATAATAAGCGATATCCAGATTTGTACCGTGAATCTCCAGTTTACAGGTCCTGGTCTGAAGGCGGATTAGGCATTCCGTATACTCAATGAGGCTCATGTAGTTTTCCACATAAGCCTCATGCTTTCCGGTAATGGTCATAATCACCGCTCCAAGCGTCAGATCCTTCGGCAGATTCAAGGCATCTGCTGCCCGTTCTCTAAAGCCCATATCCTACCCGGACCTTTGCTTTCCTTACCCCTACTATATGCTGTTTTCCGTTTTTCTATTCCATTCCTATCTGCAGTCCAGCACGATTTTGATAAGCTCTGGCGGATTTTTAATGGCCGTCGCAAAGGCATCCTTATACCGATCCAGAGGAAAACGGTGCGTGATCAAGCCGTCTGTCTTATAAAGGCCGTCCCGCATCCACTCCTGCACCAGATCAAAGGTATAAAGCTTTCTGCCCTGCCACTCTTCCATTCCATGGGCATCCACGCCGATCATCTTCAATTCCTGCCACCAGACCGGTGTTTCATCATAATTTACAGCCGCCATATGATGTCCCACCTTCATATAGGTACCCCTGGGGCGGAGCAGACGGCAGCACAGAGTGTTGGCCTTGCCGCCGCCGGCACAGTCATACACCCGGTCAAAACCGCCGAAAAACATTTTATTTCCGTTCATACCGGTATACACGCGGCTTCCGCCTGTGGCCTTCGCGCTTTCCTCATAAATGTCCCCGGACAGGATGTGATCCGCGCCAAACTTAAGCGCCAGCTCCTGTCTTGCCTTCTTCCGGGTGGTAACCCAGACTTCGCAGTCTGGCTGAATAATCTTCAATGCCTGCACAATTCCAAGGCCGATCATGCCGCAGCCGTACACCAGAATCTTCTCGCCCTTTTCCGGGCGGTCCATCAATACGGAATGTACTGACACACTGGAGGGCTCCAGAAGCACCGCCTGATCGTCTGTCAGCTCGTCCAGAATCTTCGTCAGCTGCTGCTGAGACGCCAGAAAATAATCTCCCATACCCGCTCCCGTATCAGGAAGCTTTAAGGGGCTGGGCTCTCCGTAATTCAGGCAGAGGTTATAATTTCCTTCCGCGCAGTATCTGCAGGGCGGCTTAATGCCTTTATTGCCGCAGCCAGACATATATTCCCGGATGGTCACCCGGTCGCCCACCTTGAATTTCGTAACCTCCGGTCCTGTCTCCACTACCACTCCCACATTTTCATGGCCCAGATAGGTTCTGGCTGAGCCGGGAATGGGTTCAAAAGCCGAAGAGGTGCCTGTGGTCGCCTGAAAAAAACTCACGTCTGTACCGCAGACACCGCATGCTGTATTCTTCACCCGCACCCAGTCCGGTCCCGGAAGGGGAGCGTTTGGAAGATTTTTATTGTATTTCACCGCGTTCAGGCCAGTAAAAAGAAGCGGCCGGCAGAACCTGGCCGCAAACTTTGTAATCAGGATCCGCGGGATGTCTTTTTCAAAATAAATGGTTTTCATATACTCTCCTTGCTGTCCGGACAAGCCTCCTGCCGCTGTCCGGAATACAGAATCAGGCTGAACCATGTCACCACATCGCTTCCATTCAAAAAAGTAATGTCATGAGACTCTGCCAGTTCTGTCACCAGAATTCCCTGTCCTTCCACACTGGGAAGCATATGATCCGGATGCCGGCAGGGCGCGTCCGGATAACTGCATTTCTCACAGATAGCACAGGACTCCGTGGAAAAAGCCTGAACCTTCTCGTATTCTTCCCGGAATATTTTCACGATCTGCCTGGTAATTTTCTCATGATCCGTCCGCATGGCCAGCATGGCATCCATATTTTCCAGATCGGCGCCTTCCGAAACTGTCGTGAAAATAAAGCCTCCCTCAAAAGCCAGGCAGCGTCTCCGGCATTCCTCCACAGTACCCACCGCCGGCGGGCAGGACCAGGATTTCCCGTATCTGGGACACTCCGTCCTGCAGATATAGCGAACCTTTTCGGAAAACGGAATCTCTTCCAGCCGGATAAAGGCGTATTCGCAGACCGGAAACCCCGTGATTTTCTCTTCGATTCTTTCCCGTACTCTGTCTTTTGTCTCTGATTTGTCCAAAGCTTACGCCTCCCGTATCTGCTCTTTTCTCCGAAACAGGCGGAATTTAAAGCATGGAAGCACGCAGCTCCTCACCGCTCTTCGGACTCAAATATGCCGGAGCCACATCAAAGACTGTCTTGCAGCCGGACATCCCCTCCTGTGCCATACGGTAAGCAGCTCTCGCATAAGCCACAAGCACACTGGAGGTAAACTCCGGATTGGAATCCAGCTTCAGGGTATACTCAATCAGATGATGGTGCTCCTTCTCCCGTCCGGTCACGCCGCTCCGCAGCACAAAGCCTCCGTGGGGAAGGGCGCTGTGATTCCGCTTCATCTCTTCCTCGCTGATAAAATGCACAGTCGTATCATAATCGGAGAAATAATTGGGCATGGTCTTGATCTCCTGCTCCACCTTTGCCGGATCGGCTCCCTCTTCCAGTACCACGAAGCACTCTCTCGTATGCTTCTCTCTGGTGGAAAGTTCCGGATTCTTTCCCGCGCGGACTGCCTCCAGAGCGCTTTCCACTGGAATCGTATACTGTCTGGCATCCTTTACGCCCGGCACCCGGCGAACCGCATCGGAGTGTCCCTGGCTTACGCCCCGTCCCCAGAAGGTATAGTCTTTTCCTTCCGGAAGAATCGCATTTGCATACATGCGGTTCAGGGAGAAAAGGCCCGGATCCCAGCCCACAGAAATGATCGCCACCTTGCCGCTCTTCTTCGCGGCTTCATCCACTGCCGCGAAATGCTCCGGAATCTTCGCATGGGTATCAAAGCTGTCAATCACATTGAAATACTTTGCGCACTCCGGTGTCTGCTCCGGCAGATCCGTAGCGCTTCCCCCGCAGAGAATCAGCACATCCAGCTTATCCTTCCAGTTTTCCAGTTCAGAGACACTTAAAACCTCCGCCGTCTCAGACCAGATGGTCAAATCCGCCGGATTTCTTCTGGTAAATACCGCTTTCAGCTCCATATCCGGGTTCTGCGCTGCCGCGCACTCCACACCCCGGCCCAGATTGCCGTAACCTAAAATTCCAATTCTGATACTCATGTTACTGTTCTCCTTTTTCTTTCTGTTCTTTTTTTCCGCAGATCTTCTTTGCCAGCTCAAAACCGGTTCCGGGCGTCAGCCCTGTATAGGGAACACCGTCTATATCCATATTGACTGCCGTCCTGCACCGTTTCAGACAGCAGCGGGTCCGCAGAAGCACCCGGCCGTCGGCAGACAGACCATCCTTTCCGATTTCCAGCTCTTTTCGGAGCCTCCTGATAAGCTCTGCTCCTTCCCGGCTGCCGCAGCGCTCTCCCGTGCAGGCCAGGATCTCATGCTCGAAGGCCGTCTCCTTCAGGGAGGGATATCTGCGTACCAGAATATCGATCAGTTTTTCCGATACACCGGCCGTCTCTGCCGCAGCCTTTTTCAGTTCCGGCGTAAGAAACCCCCGGATTTCCTGAAGCTCCCGGAGCATTTCACCGATTACACTCTGATCGCTCCGATCCTTCTGTTCTCTGTAATAATCCAGAATTTCTCTGATACGCGCAGTTTCCTCCATACAAAACTCCTTCATTAGACTCCTTCTGGCTTTTTACCAAATACTCTTACACCATATCATAAAGGATCAGGCCGCCCTTTTTCTCAAAGCCCGTATCCCAGAGTTCATCCATGTCAAGCCACTGCCATTCGCCGTAGGTGACTGCCTTTGCCATGCAGTTGTCTCCTGCTGTGTCATATCCCGTCAGCAGAAACCAATGCCAGACATAGTCCTTAAACATGGGATTCTTGTGCTTCAGTATCAGACAGGGCAGAGGAAAGCCCTTATCTATCTGAGACATCAGCGTTTCCTTTGCCTGAGAAGCTTTCGCCGTACCCGGCAGAGGCTCCATCCGGACAGAGCTGCATCCCTGGTCAGCCAGGTATTTCCCAAACCCTTCTATGTAAATCTCCAGAGCGTCTACTCCGTTTTTCCTTGGCTTCAGATAAGGCTTCATCTTCATTCCGAAACGCTGATAGTCCTTCTTTGTAAGAGCCGTTTTTTCAAAAGGATAAAGTCCCTTTGTTCCCTTATAGCAGTCCAGATAAATGCAGCTGTCACAGGCCGTCAGAGCCGCGCAGCCGCCTATCTTCATCATCGGATCCCAGAACCAGTCCTGGTTTCCGCCGTATGAATGTTCAATCGTGAAATAATCCAGTTCTCTCTGCATCGATTCCTTAAGCCGCTTCCTTTCCTGAAATTTCCTTTTTCAACAAATCACAGGTTCCATTATAAGATCTTTATACGGATTCGTCAATGAAATCCGTCTGCCCCCGGAAAAGCCAGATCCCGCTTTTTCCGGAGGCAGATAAATTTTTCTGTGATAGATTTATTCCGTATATTCCTGATAAACAGCTACATGATCGTAGATACACCGCCAGCTGCTGTGGGCATCCGCCGTCACGCAGATATACTGCTTTCCATTGTTGGAAACACTGTAGCTTGCCGCGCAGTTTCCAGACTGCACCACATAGCCGGTCTTGGCACAAACCACCGTTCCATGGGTATCCTTGTCCTCAATTCTCCGCAGGAACCAATTGGAAATCAGCAGTCCTTCCGGATGCTGTTCCGTGGCCGATGTGGTATAGGTATGAGCGGAAAGCACTTCCCGGCAGAGGTCATTGTCTATGGCAGCTCCCAGAATCTCTGCCGTATCATAAAGGGTACAATAATGATTCTCGTCATAAAGTCCCACACAGTTGGTAAAATGAGCCGTATCCGAAAGTCCCAGTTCCTCCAGCTTCTGATTCATCAGATCCACAAAGCCCTCCAGAGAGCCTGACACATAAAAGGCCAGGCCTGCTGCCGCGTCCGCTCCAGATGGAAGAATGGTTCCGTACATCAGATCCCGCACTGTCACGGTCTCGCCATCGTCAAAGCCCACCGCGCTGCAGTCGTTGGAATAGCTGTAATCCGTAATTTCTCTTGTGATCGTAAAGGTATCATCCAAATCTGTAACATGCTCCGCAGCTACCAGCAGAGTCAGAATCTTTGTCATAGACGCCGGATTAATCCGATCGCCTGCTCCTCTCTGAGCCACCACAGTCCGGGTATCCCAGTCCACCAGAAGCGCCCAGGTACTCATCACCTCTCCGCTGGTAAGAGCCGCGGCTTCTTCCTGTCCGCTGATGGAATAATCTGCCGCTCCCGCAAGAGTCTCCACCGCGCTTTCCGACGCATCTGCCCCGCCCTGGGATTCTTCCTGTATCTGCTGCACGATCTCCTGAATCTGTCCCGTAGACGCAAGAGCTCCCGCGATGCTTCCTGTTCCTCCTGCCTGCCTTTTATGTTCCTCCGGACCGGAATCTGCTGACTGGTCCGCCGCCTGGGCGCTCCGGCCCGTAATCACATTCACCAGTCCAACCGCTCCCAGAATAATCAGAAACAGACAGAAGCCGGTTCCCGCAAGAACCAGCACCCGTTTTATCTTTGCTTTTCTTCTTCTCCGCCTTCGAATCTCCGCTCTTCTGCGCGCCCGAAGAGCCCTGTTTATCTGTTCTTCCGTTTCAAAATCCCTCACAGCATCTGCTCCATTTCTATTTGAGTTCTGTTTTTAACAGACATCTTACATCCGTATTCTTTGGATATTTTAACAGATACTGCCTCCTGTTGGCAAGGGGCCCGGAAACAGTTATCCAAAAAATTGGCAGGAAGTTATTTCCACTTATCCAGAGTTCACCCCGGGTCCATTCCAGCATGCTGTGGGCAGTCAGAATTTCATCATAAAATAAATTTCTATCGGCTGGGGAGAAATCTCATAAGGCAGCAGTTTATAAATAATAAAAACGGAATCACCATATTCCAGATCCAGATTCCATTTTTCTTCTGCAGTTTCAAAATCCACAAAGCTGTCCATAAGCGGACCATATTCATCCTTTATCATAAAGCTTCCGTCAGGCTGCTCCAGGCTGCCACCGGACTGTATGACTACTGTTTTCGCAAGATGAATGTTGTTGGATACAATAAAATCCATCACGGATGCTGTAATACTGAGTATCAGACCGATGCTCAGAACAATCAGGACTATTTTTAATGTCTGGTTTTTTTCATTTTTTAATCTGAACAGTATTTAATTCCATTATCCAGCTCACTCATTACATCCTGTATCATATATTCCGGGCTGTCATAAAAGAAATATATCGTCTCTGCCTGTCTTTATTATAACTCATGCCTACATATTTCTGTACATAAATTTTACAGTTCTATCGCTTGACTTTAATCCGAATCCGTATTATACTGGCCTTCGGCACATTACATAGTACGAATTCGGATTTTGTTTTTGCAGGGAAAATTTTCAGGGGAAAATGGGAGCTTTACACACGAACGAAAGCCCGCTCTCAAGAACGCGAAACGTCATACCTGTGCAAAAAAAGAAAAGGGGAAATGTTTTGAATCAGGAACGTGAATACATCGACAGGCTCTGGGCCTGCACCAATATCATAGACGGTCTCTACTACAGAAGTGCCAGAAGCCTCCACATCAAGGATAACATGCTGTCGCTTTTTTATGCTCTTGCGGACGGAAAAGCCCATTCTCAGAAACAGATTTGTGAAGAATATCTGATTCCGAAGACTACGCTGAATACCATTGTGCGGGAATGTACGGAAAAAGGCTATACCGCCCTTGTGCGGGAAAGCGGCTCCAGGGAAAAAGGCGTTACCCTGACAGACAGCGGCCGGGAATATGCTTTTTCCATTCTGAAACCGCTCTATGCCGCCGAAACTGCAGCCATGGAGCGCACGCTTCAGAAATTTCCCCCGGAATTTATTGACGCGCTGGAGTGTTTTTCCGAATATCTTCAGCAGGAGTTTGAGCGTAATATTCTGAACCAGACCTGAAATCAGATTTTAAGAGAAATCAGCTCTTAAACCAACTCTCAATTTTATTTTATCAAAATCTTAAAGGTTAAATTTTACTTAAAAGGAGTTAGTCATTATGGAATCCAGGACTTTATTTGCAGAGACACCTCCGGTGAAGCTGTTTTTTATCGCTTCCCTTCCGGGCGCCGTCAGTATGCTGGCCTCAGCTCTTTACCAGCTTCTGGACGGAATGATGGTGGGACAGATTCTCGGCGAGACTCCCTTTGCAGCCCTGAATCTGGCCATGCCTTTTGTCATCATCAACTTTGCGCTGGCCGACCTGATCGGCGTGGGCTCCTCTGTGCCCATTGCCATGAATCTGGGAAAGAAAAAAGACGAGGAAGCTAACAATATCTTTTCCTGCGCCTGCCTGATGCTTTTCCTTGCAGGCGTCGCTGTGGGCGCCCTGCTCTACGCCGGAGCTCCGGCCCTGATGAGATTGATGGGCGCAGAGGGACAGCTTCTTGCGGACGCCGTAAGCTATCTGCGGGTATATGCGTTATGTTCTCCGCTGACCACCATCGTGTTTGCCATGGACAACTATCTGCGTATCTGCGGAAAAATCCGCTTCAGCATGTTTCTGAATATACTGATGTCCGTAATGATTGCCGGGCTGGAATTTGTTTTTCTGTACTATCTCCACTTCGGTATCTGGGGAGCGGCCCTGGCCACCTGTATCGGAATGGCGGTCTGCGCTCTGATCGCTCTCTTACGTTTCCCGGGAGGACGGCTGCAGCTCCGCTTCTGCAGGCCCCGGTTTTCCGCCGCCATGATCCGGCAGATCATTGCCTGCGGCAGCCCGAACTTTTTAAACAACATTGCAGGACGTATCACATCCATCCTGCTGAATACCATCCTGCTCCGGGTAGGCGGACAGACAGCCGTATCGGTCTACGGCATCCTCATGTATGCGGAGGGCTTTATCCAGCCTCTGCTGTACGGTATGTGCGATTCCCTGCAGCCGGCAGTCAGCTATAACTGGGGAGCAGGCGACCGGAAACGTGTGGGAGCCATCGAGCGCTGCTGCTTCACTGCCAGCGCAGCCGTGTCTCTTTTGTCCGCTGCGGTTCTCTTTTTCTTCCCGGGACAGCTGGCGTTCATCTTTATCGGAGAAACAGAATCCGCCTACTTTGCCATGACGGTGGCTGCTCTGCAGTTCTTTGCGCTGACCTACCTGACCCGCTGGTTCTCCTTCGCGGCCCAGAGCTATATGCTGGCAGTGGGAAATGCTGTGGGGGCTACCCTGATTTCCCTGTCCTTCGCCCTGCTCTTCCCGGTCATCCTGATCGCGGCTCTCTGGCCCCTCGGCCTTACGGGCATCTGGCTGAACTTTGCGGGGACCTCACTGCTTACAGGGCTTCTGGCCGCCTTTATCATGCTGCGCTTTCAGCGGAACTCCCGCTCGGACAGATACGCAAGCACCGATTCCAATTGAGGCGTGACCCATTTGTCCCGGTGATAAAGAAGCTGCTTCCAGATCTCGATCTCAAAATCTTTTACCGGAAGATATCGAAGCCGGCCGGCGCGGACCTTCTCCTCCGTCACATAATCCGGAAGGAAGGAAAGTCCCGCGCCCTGCTCCACCAAAGAGCAGAGAAGGCCGGCGCTTCCGATCTCCAGCACCGGCTGTATTTCCATGGACAGCTCTGCAAACTTTTCGTCCATCAGTCTCCGGTAACTCATTCCCTTTTCTGTCAGAAGAAATGGCTGGCCTGCCAGGTCCTGAGGAGACAGTTCCTGCCTTTCGCAGAGCGGATTCCCGCTGGCCGCCACAAAATGAACGCCCGCCTTTTCTTCCCTCGCAATCACATACTCCGCATGGAAAATGTGATTGTCCAGAGTCAGGACCGCATCCACCTCATTCTGGTTCAGCAGCCGGAACATCTCTTCCGTGCCTGCTGTGATAATCTTCAGTGAAATTCCCGGATACGTTTCCCGAAACGCCCCAAATTCCTCCTGAAACATACTGTCGCAGAGAGAATCCGCCATGGCAATGCGGACCCGTCCGGAGATTTCCTCTTCATTCTGCAGCTTTCTGTCCAGCTCCTGGGTCAGCTTGCTGATCTGATGAGCGTAGTTCAGCACATCACGCCCTTTCTCCGTCAGCACCACCGTATGATTGATCCGCTCAAAAAGCTGAGTCCCCAGCTCGCGCTCCAGCTGCTTGATCTGAAAGGAGACGGTGGACTGGGAAAAGCCCAGCTTCTGTCCCGCCCTTGTAAAGCTGTTCAGCTCCGCCACGTGCATAAAAGTCAGCAGATTTTTCAGATCCATACAGATTCCTCCATTCAAGATTTCAATTTGCTATATCCCGTTTATCAATTTTACAAATGTATGACTTTACTATATACTAGAATTCCAGGAGTTACAAGTAAAAGGGGGATCTGCGGCATGAAAATCATCACATTTTTCTACAGTCTGCTCTGGGGAGATCTGATCTCCATTCCGCTGCCTGGCGGAAGCACACTGGGGCTGTCTCTGCTGGTCATCATCCTGATTCCGGCAGGCATCTGTTTTACTATCTGGACAAAAGGGCTTCCCTTCCGCCTCTTTCCGGAAATGATCCGTATTACGCTGGAGAAAAAGAATGTATCCGATAAAAGCGCTATCTCGGGCGTACAGGCTCTCATCGTCTCCACCGCCACACGGGTGGGCATGGGGAATCTCATCGGCGTGGTGGCCGCCATCTCGGCAGGAGGCGCAGGGGCCATCTTCTGGATGTGGCTTATCGCCCTTCTCGGCTCTTCCACCGCTTTTGTGGAAGCCACTCTGGCACAGCTGTACAAGGAAAAGGACCCCCTGTACGGCGGTTACCGCGGAGGTCCTGCTTACTATATTCATGCACTTTTTATGAGGAAAAACAAAAAACCCGGGCGGAAGCGCTCTGTTATCGCCGTGCTTTTTGCCCTGTCCGGCCTTCTGTGCTGGTGCGGCATCAGCCAGGTCATCGGAAATTCCGTCTCCTCTGCTTTTGAAAACGCTTTCCATATTCCGCCCATCTGGACCACTGTACTTCTGACCCTGCTGGCGGCCGTCATCGTCCTGCGAAAACATGCGACGGTGAAGGTTCTCGACATCATGGTTCCGGTCATGGCCGGCCTGTACTTTGCCATCACCCTTTTCGTCATCATCCGGAATATCGGGCTGCTTCCGGCCGTCTTTGAGCGCATTTTCCTGGAAGCCTTCGGAATCCGGCAGGCTGTGGCCGGAGGCATCGGCGCTGTCATCATGAACGGAGCCAAGAGAGGACTGTTTTCCAACGAGGCCGGTTCCGGCTCCGCTCCCTGCGCCGCGGCGGCGGCTGATATCAGCCACCCGGCCAAGGAAGGCCTTCTGCAGGCGCTGGGCGTCTTCATCGACACCCTTCTGATCTGCAGCTGCACAGCCATGCTCATGCTTCTGACACCCGAATCGCTGACGAATGGTCTGGAAGGCATGGATCTGCTTCAGACTGCCATGCAGTATCACATCGGAGAATTCGGCGTCGTCTTTGTAGCCGTCATACTCTGGCTTTTCAGCTTTTCCACCTTTATCGGAATTCTGTTCTATGCCCGGCCGAACATCGCCTATCTCTTCGGAGACAACTGGCTCTCCCAGACCCTCTACAAGCTGCTGGCTCTGGTCATGCTCTTTGTGGGCGGGCTGGCCGCCTACCAGGCAGTCTGGGATCTGGGCGACATCGGCGTGGGTCTGATGACTGTTTTCAATATGATTGCGCTGGTTCCCCTGGCGCCGGAGGCTGTGGCGTCCCTGAAAGATTACGAGGCAAACCACAAAAGTAAAACACATCGGAGTCAGAAATAAGGCATCCGTTTCTTTCCCCATCATTTATGGTAGGGCTCATGCTTCATGATCCGGAAGCTCCGGTAGATCTGCTCCAGCAGAATCACCCGCATCAGCTGATGGGGAAAGGTCATTTTTGAAAAGCTCAAAGCATAATCCGCCCGTTTCATGACAGCCGGGGAAAGACCCAGAGAGCCGCCGATGACAAAGACAATATGGCTCACCCCGCCCGTCCCCAGGGACTCGATTTTCCTGGAAAGCTCCACAGAGTCCAGCATCTTTCCCTCGATGGCCAGAGCAATCACATAGGCGTCATCCTTTATGGCCTTCAGAATCCGTTCTCCCTCTCTGTCCCGGATAGCGGCCTCCTCGGCCTCGCTGGCGCCGTCCGGCGTCTTCTCGTCTGCCAGCTCCACAATCTCCAGCTTACAGTAGCGGCTCAGACGCTTTTCATATTCCCGGATAGCTTCTGTCAGATATTTTTCCTTGATTTTTCCTACTGTGACACAGGTAATCTTCATGGTACTCCTCTGCTTTATCGGTTCCTGCTACAATTCAATTACATCCATATCCTCCGGAATCCAGAGTTTTCCGTGGAAATACTGTTCTCCCTCTGCCCGGTAGAGTTCCTGACGGTGCTTGATATTCTTATCTTCCGTGTGATACAGCAGCAGATTTTTCACGCCCAGCTTTTCGGCCAGCTCGCAGGCATCCTTTACTGTAGAGTGATGCTTCTCATAGGGATGGAAGATGTCCGCCTGGCCATTCAGGCAGAAGGCCTCATGGAGCAGCCAGTCACTGCCTTTCGCATATACTTCTTCCCGCTCATTGTAGGGCTCATCCCCGCAGCAGGTGAGACGGCGCCCGTCTCCCAGATCCAGCATATAGCCGTACTGCTTTGCCTTTGTAGAACCGATATCGAAAAAGGTATACTCATGTCCCAGAATCGTTTTCTTTTCTCCGTCCTCCACGGTTACCAGATGGACTCTTTTCCCAATCTGCTTTACTTCTTTTTTATTCAGAAGCATCTCCGCCAGAGTCAGCAGCATTTCGGAAAGCTCCTTATGGGCATAAATATAAGCATCACCTTCGTATTTGCCGCTGTTCATGTTCTGGCAGATCACACGCATCATCCAGATAATTCCCAGCAGATGATCAATATGCTTATGGGTTACGATGATGTGGTGAATGCTGTCTGCTTCAATTCCCGCCTGCTTCAGCCGGCTTAAAATCATGGAACCGCCTCCGCCGTCCACCAGAAGCGGTCCTTCCTCGCTGCTCAGCACATAGCAGGTATTGTAGCATTCCGTTACCTGCGCGTTTCCCGTGCCCAGTATTGTGATTTTCATTTGTGTCTCTCCTTTCAGCTCTCTCTTCTCTCAGAAAAAGTGCAAAAAGAGCACTACAAATCTTTGTTGCAGTGCTCTTTTACAGAATTCTGAATCATATTTTATTTCTGGCTCAGATACTCATGAATTCCTCTTGCGGCATCCTTTCCTGCACCCATGGCCAGAATAACTGTAGCCGCTCCGGTCACTGCGTCTCCGCCGGCGAATACGCCCGGCTTGGAGGTAGCTCCCACATCTTCAGTCGCTACGATGCACTTTCTGCGGTCAGTTTCCAGTCCCTTGGTAGTGGAAGAAATCAGCGGATTCGGAGAAGTTCCCAGAGACATAATTACCATGTCCACATCCATATCAAACTCAGATCCCGGAATCTCCACGGGACGTCTTCTTCCGGAAGCATCCGGCTCGCCAAGCTCCATGCGGATGCAGCGGATTCCCTTTACCCAGCCGTCATCGCCGACCAGAATCTCTACCGGATTGGTCAGAAGGTCAAAGATGATGCCCTCTTCCTTGGCATGATGAACCTCCTCCACACGGGCCGGAAGCTCTTCCTCAGAACGGCGGTATACGATATGTACTTCAGCGCCGAATCTGAGAGCAGTACGGGCAGCGTCCATAGCCACGTTTCCGCCGCCGACTACAGCTACCTTATGTCCCTTTGCGATAGGAGTATCATAGTTCTCATCAAAGGATTTCATCAGGTTATTTCTGGTCAGGTACTCGTTCGCGGAGAATACGCCGCAGGCTGTCTCGCCCGGGATTCCCATGAACTTGGGCAGACCTGCTCCGGAACCGATGAATACGGCGTCAAAGCCTTCTTTCTCCATCAATTCGTCGATGGTGACAGACTTTCCTACAATCACGTCTGTCTCAATCTTTACGCCAAGAGATTTCACATTCTCCACCTCAGGCAGAACTACTCCATCCTTGGGAAGACGGAACTCCGGAATACCGTATACCAGCACGCCGCCCGCCTTATGCAGAGCCTCAAAAATTGTCACATCATAGCCAAGCTTCGCCAGATCGCCGGCACAGGTAAGACCTGCAGGGCCGGAACCGATGACAGCCACCTTCTTGCCGTTTTTCTCTGTGGGAGCCGCAGGCTTGATGCCCTGCTCTCTCGCCCAGTCAGCCACGAAACGCTCCAGCTTTCCGATGGAAACCGGCTCACCCTTGATGCCGCGGATGCAGCGTCCCTCACACTGGCTTTCCTGGGGACATACACGTCCGCAGATGGCCGGGAGAGAGGAAGACTCGCTGATGACACCGTAAGCCTTCTCAAAATCGCCTTCTTTTACAGCCTTGATGAAATCCGGAATATGTATCTGAACCGGGCAGCCTTCCATACATTTTGCCTTCTTGCAGTCCAGGCAGCGTCCGGCTTCTTCCACAGCCTCGTCTTTATTATAACCTAAGCAGACCTCATCGAAATTGGTCGCGCGGACCTTCGGATCCTGCTCTCTTACCGGTACTTTCTTTAATACGTCAGCCATTATTTGTCACCTCCGCAATTTCCGCATCCGCCGTGATGCGTCTTTCCTTCTTTGTAAGCCAGGAATCTGCGGCCTTCCTCTGTCTTATACATAGCCGCACGCTGCATAGCCTGATCGAAATCCACCTTGTGGCCGTCAAACTCCGGTCCGTCTACACAGGCAAACTTCACCTCGCCGCCTACCAGCACACGACAGGCTCCGCACATGCCGGTTCCGTCTACCATGATGGGGTTCATGCTGACTACGCAGGGAATGCCAAGCTTCTCTGTGGTAAGACAGGCAAATTTCATCATGATCATCGGTCCGATAGCTACGCACAGATCATACTGATGGCCTTCGCTTACCAGCTTCTCCAGCATGGCTGTTCCTACGCCGTGGAATCCATAGCTTCCATCATCTGTACACAGATACAGATTTCCCACACTCTTCAGCTCATCCTCCAGGATCAGCAGATCCTTTGTACGGGCGCCTACGATGATATCGCACTCGATTCCATGTTCATGCAGCCATTTTGCCTGGGGATATACGGGAGCTGTTCCCACACCGCCGGCAATAAAAACCACTTTCTTTTTCTTTACTTCTTCAAAATCATCGGTTACCAGCTCGGACGGTTTTCCCAGCGGTCCCACAAAATCAAGGATGTAATCTCCTTCCTTCAGATCCACCAGCTTGCTGGTAGACACACCAATGGGCTGGAACACAATCGTCACGGTTCCTGCCTCTCTGTCGTAATCACAGATCGTCAGCGGAATACGTTCTGCTGTCTCGTCCAGTCTTACGATAATAAACTGTCCCGGCTCACAGGCTTTCGCCACCCGCGGAGCCTCAACGACTTTCATGTAAACAGTTGCAGAGAGCTGCTCTGCTTTTACAATCTTGAACATAAGCTTCCTCCTGGAGTATAGTCTCAAGCGGGGCTCCTTCCCCGCAGCGCAGCCGCCTGAACCAGCGACTGCTCATCTTTAATATAATAATCCAATCCGGGCCAGATTTCAACTGGTTACTCGAGGGATTTGGAAAAAATAATTAATCTTCCTCATAATCGAAGCAGGCTCTGTCACAGGTCGCCGGCTTGATGATTTCCTCCGCCACTGCCACATGAAGCGGATGCACCTGATAGGCCGCCAGATCCTCCGCCGTCTCCAGCTCAGAAACCAGCAGAAGATCCCTGCTGCTTCCCGGAAGCCGGTTCAGCTTCATCTCCGCATAGGTCAGACCTTTAATCTGCCCGACCAGGGCCTTCAGTCTGGCATCTGCCTCTTTTGCCATCTCTTCCTTCTTCTCTTCCGGAAAATCCTCTTTAAAATTCCACATAACAAGATGCTTTACCATAGTTCTTACCCTCCTGCATTTTTTTCAGCAGTTTCAGCTGTCTTCCTGAAACTCCAGTTTATATACCAGCACAAGCGGATCGCTGACCATACCCATTTCGTTCACCGCCACTGCGCTCAAAAGTGTCTCTCCTTCCTCCCGAAGCTCTATCGGCTTCTCGTAAGGTGTGCTTTCAGCCGTGGGCATGGAACCGTCAAGCGTATAATAGATGGTTCCATACTCGGCGCTCAGCTCCAGCCTCAGATAATAGCTGTAGGTGCCTTCCTGAACGCTGCAGGCCGGCTTTTCTATCCGGTAGGGAAGAAGCGCTTCCCGGATATCCGGATAGGAGCATTCTTCAATCACCCGGCTGATTTGCTCCGTCTGCCCGGTCAGATTCAGTACCTCCATATATTTCCGATACAGTTCCGAAAGATTGTAATTATCCCCCCGGGCGGCCTCTTCCATTTCTATGGCCGATTCCATGGCCGCTGCAGCCAGTTCATTCTCTCCGGTATAGGCATACGCATAAGCAAGATATTCCAGCGGTTCTGTGCCGGCTCCTTCCATCCCCTCCTGCAGAGCCTGAGCATGCTCCAGATAAGGAATGGCCTCTTCATATTTTCCATCCTCTGTCAGCGCCCTGCCCCGCCTCAGCTGATAGGAATAATTGTTATCCCTGGTAGTGAAAAAATAGGAAAACCCAAAAACAGCAGCGCACAGAAGCAGACCGCCCGAACATAGAAGCCATTTTTTCCGTAAACCCATATGCTTCTTCTCTGTTCCGCGCGGATTCTCTTCCTTATCCCGGGGCCTGTTCCTTTTCTCCTCTTTCAGAGCCGGCTCCTGCTCCGAAACCAGCTTTTCCGCCGGCTCGTCCTGACCGATCAGAAGTTCATCCAAGGGATCATAGTCTGGCACGATCTGAATTTCATAACCGCAGTTTTCGCAGTACAGCTGTCCGGTTTTCAATTCTTTCCCGCAGTTTGGACATTTCATACGGATCCTCTTTTCTGCATGTCTCCGAAGTTATACGTGTTCTTCCAGATAGTGTTCAAATTCTTCCATTGTCATCAGAATCTCACGAGGCTTTGTTCCGGCCTCTTCCCCGACCACGCCAGCCTCTGCCAGCTGATCCATAATCCGGGCCGCCCGGTTAAAGCCTACCTTAAACCACCGCTGGAGCATTCCGATGGAGGCCTTGTCTTTCTCAATAATAAACTTGCCCGCTTCCGCAAACAGCGCGTCCCGTTCCGGCCCTTCGCCCTTCGCCTGGCTCTCCGGAAGCTCAGATTGAATCGTGCTGATATGTTCCTCCACCTCTGCGCTGTAATCCACGCCGCTGTTATTCTTCTTCAGGAAATCCACTACGGCCCCCACTTCTTCATCTGAAACAAAAGCCCCCTGCACGCGGACAGGCTTTGGATAACCGTAAGGATAAAAGAGCATATCTCCCTTTCCCAGAAGCTTTTCCGCTCCGTTCATATCCAGAATCGTCCGGGAATCCACACCAGAAGACACTGCAAAGGCAATTCTCGAAGGCATATTTGCCTTGATAAGGCCCGTAATAACATTGACAGACGGCCGCTGGGTGGCAATCACCAGATGGATGCCTGCCGCTCTGGCCAGCTGAGCCAGACGGCAGATGGCATCCTCCACCTCGCCCGGCGCCACCATCATCAAATCCGCCAGCTCATCCACCACAATCACAATCTGCGGCAGCTTTTCTGGCTGGGAGCCTTCTCCTTCCCGGGACGTTCCTGCGATTTTTTCATTGTATCCCGCCAGATTCCGCACGTTATAATCGGCAAACAGCTTATAGCGGTGGGTCATCTCCGCCACTGCCCAGTTCAGGGCCCCTGCCGCCTTCTTCGGATCAGATACCACCGGGATCAGAAGATGAGGAATTCCATTGTATACACTCAGTTCCACCACCTTGGGATCAATCATGATCAGCCTTACTTCATCCGGTGAGGCCTTGTAAAGAATGCTCATAATCAATGTGTTGATGCAGACTGATTTTCCGGATCCGGTCGCTCCCGCAATCAAAAGATGGGGCATTTTCGCAATATCAGTCACAACGATCTTGCCTGCGATATCTTTTCCTACCGCAAAAGCCAGCTTTGACTTATGATTTCTGAATTCCTGGGAAGCCACAATTTCCCGGAGGGAGACAATGGCGTTTTCCGCATTGGGAACCTCGATTCCCACCGCCGCCTTTCCCGGAATCGGCGCTTCAATCCGGATATCCGGCACTGCCAGATTCAGCTTGATGTCATCAGCCAGGGATACGATCCGGCTGACCTTCACGCCCTGGTCCGGCTGAATCTCGTACCTGGTCACCGCCGGGCCCTGGCTTACATCGGTCACGGTCACGCCCACGCCGAAGTCCCGGAATACCTGCTGCAGATGCAGGGCCGTCTCATGAAGCATTCTGTCTGCGTTTTTGTTTTCCGTATGCTTCACCTGGTTCAAAAGCCTCAAAGGCGGATATATGTAAGCACGCTTTCTCGCCGCAGGCTGAGCCGTCCGGCCTTCCGCCTGTCTGCTCTCCGGCGCTCTGTTCTCTGTCTGTCCGGCTGCCGGCGCCTCCCGTTTCTCTGATACGGCTGCCCCGGTCCCCGGCATCTGTACAGAGCCCGACCGGGCCGGCTCAGCCTGGAACGCCTGCTGTTCCATTCCAGGCTCCTCCGCTGAATTTTCTTCCAGTTCCGCCGCCGGCATTTCTTCCGGAGCCTCTTCCGGCTCCTGTTCTTCCTCCTGACTGTACCGGGCTCTGTGAATGGGGATCTTAAACATTTCATCCAGATCCTTCAGCTCAGGCCCCTGGCTCTCTTCAATGGTGATTTCACGCATTTCATCCGTATAAGCATCCTTTTTCATGGTGGTTTCTTCCAAAGCCACTCCCGAAACCCTGTGCTCCATACGGGCCCTTTTCTGTTCTGCCTGGATCCGTTCCCGCTCCTGCCGGTCCTGTTCTTCCTGTTCCTGCCGCTCTTTCATCGCCTTCTGTCTGGCGATTCTCCGCTCTTCCGCCTGGATCCGGTGGCGTCTCGCATCCTTTTTGGCTGTATCATACACTTTCCTGCTTCCCGACTTCACGCCTCCGATAAAGGAGCGCTCCGTAATAATGACCGCGCAGATGATTAAAAGCACAAGAATAATAATCCATGCTCCTGCTGTGCCGAAAGCTCCCTGCAGCGCTTTGCAGATCATGCCTCCGAAAAATCCGCCGCCTGCCTTTTGTTCCCTCGAAA
The DNA here is from genome assembly GCA_944375745.1 of uncultured Merdimonas sp. Classification (GTDB taxonomy): domain Bacteria; phylum Bacillota; class Clostridia; order Lachnospirales; family Lachnospiraceae; genus Laedolimicola. The sequence goes on along the minus strand of CALWAV010000072.1, from coordinate 21,359 downwards.
AAGCATAGAAGGCCGCCGCTGTGCCGGCTCCCTCTTTCTCTCCGCCAATCAGCTGAAACAGGGCGCAGAAAAGAAAGCCCGCCGCAATCATGGCTCCCCCCTTTACTGCCGCAATGGTATTGTTCCTGTTTGAAATCGAAAATACAGCTACAAAAAACAAGCCTATGGGCAATACATAGGCGAAAATGCCAAACAATCCAAACATTACACCGCTCACCACATCTCCTGCCGCCCCTCCGATTCCAAAGGTGCTCAGAAAAAGCAGGACGGATACCGCGAAAAGAAGGAGAACCTTAATCTCATCCCGGATAAACGCGTTCTCTTCCTTCCGTTTTACTGTTGTTCTTCCAGAGGCTGCTGTCTTCTTTCGTGCCGTTGTCCGGCGTTTTCCGCCGGATGTACCAGATGCCATCTTTCTTTCTCCTCTCCGCTTCACAAATCACATAACCGGAGATATTATAACATTTTTACTCCCGTTTTACAAGGAGACTCCCTCTCAGGCAGTCCGTCAGCCCTTCTGCCGTATCAGCCCGCGGAGCTTTTCAAAAGCATCGCTGATACCGCCTATTCCATCGATCAGCCCCTCATCCACGGCCTGCTTTCCCACCAGTACAGAGCCCACATCCTTGGTCAGCTCGCCTGTCTCCAGCATGAGCTCCATGAGCCGTTCTTCCGAAATCCTGCTGTGGGAGGTGATAAATCCGGAGATCCGGTCCTGAATCTTCTGAAAATACTCGAAGGTCTGAGCGACCCCTATGATCAGCCCGTTCATCCGCACCGGATGAATCATCATGGTTCCCGTAGGCACAATCAGAGAATAATCCGTGGACACTGCCAGCGGCACGCCGATGGAATGGCTGCCTCCCAGCACCAGGGATACGGTGGGCTTACTCAAAGAGGCGATCATCTCCGCGATGGCAAGTCCTGATTCCACATCACCGCCTACCGTATTGATGAGTACCAGAAGTCCCTGAATATTTTTGCTGTCCTCCAGGGCTGCAAGCTGGGGAATCACATGCTCATACTTGGTGGTCTTGGAATTGGAAGGAAGGCATTCATGCCCTTCAATCTCTCCAATAATATTCAGAAGATGAATCCGGATTTCTCCATCATCCAGCGTCAGCTGTCCGAAATCCTCCACCTGACGATCCTGTTCTTTCTGCTCTCTTTCCCCGCCCACCTGCTCAGTGTCTGTCTGCCGGTTTTCTGTGCTTCTGTTTTCCATAAAAATACCCTGACCTTTCCACATAATTTTCCTTAGTATGTGAAAAGATCAGGGCTTCTATACCGTACCTAAAACTTCTCTTTTCAACTGCCGCTCCAACGCTTTCAGCTGTCAGATTCAGGCCTGTGCCAGCGCCTGCTCCAGATCCTCAATAATATCCTGAGGGTTTTCGATTCCCACGGACAGACGGATCATACCCGGAGTCACGCCGGCCTCCAGAAGCTGCTCGTCAGTCATCTGACGGTGGGTGTGGCTGGCCGGATGCAGGACGCAGGTGCGGGCGTCCGCCACATGAGTCACGATAGCTGCCAGCTTTAAGCTGTCCATAAAACGGACCGCAGCCTCTCTTCCGCCCTTCAAGCCGAAGGAGATCACGCCGCAGGTGCCACCCGGCATATATTTCTGCGCAAGCTCATGGTAGGGATCATCCTCAAGTCCCGCAAAGTTTACAAACTCCACCTTCTCATGGGCATGCAGGAACTCTGCCACAGCCTTGGCATTGCTGCAGTGCTTCTCCACACGAAGCGGAAGGGTCTCCAGGCCCACATTCAGCAGGAAAGAGTTCATGGGAGACGGAACACTTCCCAAATCTCTCATCAGCTGGGATGTGGCCTTTGTGATATAAGCCAGCTTTCCAAAACGCTCTGTATAAACGATTCCATGGTAGGTAGGATCCGGGGCAGTCAGGCCCGGGAACTTATCCTTATGGGCATCCCAGTCAAAATTGCCGCTGTCCACAATACAGCCGCCCACCGCCATGGCATGGCCGTCCATGTATTTCGTGGTGGAATGAGTCACAATGTCGGCTCCCCACTCGAAAGGCCGGCAGTTCACAGGAGTAGCAAAGGTATTGTCCACAATCAGCGGACAGCCGTGCTTATGAGCCAGCCGGGCAAATTTCTCAATATCCAGAATCACAAGGGCCGGATTGGCGATGGTCTCACCTACCACAGCTTTTGTATTCGGCCGGAACGCTTTTTCAATCTCCTCCTCGGGCGCGTCCGGATCCACAAAGGTGCAGTCCACTCCCATCTTTTTAATGGTAGCCGCATACAGATTGAAGGTTCCTCCATATACCTTTGCGGAGCAGACAATGTGATCGCCTGCCTCACACAGATTCATAACCGAATAAAAGTTCGCAGCCTGTCCGGAAGAGGTGAGAATGGCAGCCACACCGCCCTCCAGCTCCGCGATTTTTGCGGCCACGGCGTCATTGGTGGGGTTCTGAAGACGTGTGTAAAAATATCCCTCTGCCTCCAGATCAAACAGCTTTCCCATTTCTTCCGATGTGTCGTATTTAAATGTAGTGCTCTGATAAATGGGAAGGACTCTGGACTCACCGTTTTTCGGCTTCCAGCCGCCCTGCACGCAGATTGTATCTACTCTCATGACATATACCTCTCTTTAAGCTCGTAAACCATATCCATATATTTTTCACAGCAGGCTTCTTTTTCGTCTTCTTCTATGAGATGGATGCACTCAGACAGCCAGGAATCCCAGATTTCCTCATAGATTTCTTTCGGATTCTCCTGGCGGCTGATACGGTTTACAATGGTCGGCGCTATATTATAATATTCTTCCACAAGCTCTTTTCCTTCTTCTGTGGAAAGAAGATACCCGTCCCGGTAGGAACGCAGCAGCTCCAGCTCATAGCAGTCATCAGGTTTTCCCTGGCTCTCACAGACCGCCGTGGTGATATAACACCATTTCTTATGAAACCCGCTTTCAATCTTTGCGTAATCTGCTTTTCCCACAGAGGTGCGGAAGGCTTTGTTCCATTTCTTTACAATCAGATCCGTCACCGGATCCGCGCTGTCGCCCTTTGTCTCCAGGAAAGCAGGAAACAGAAACACCGCAAGAATCATATTATAGTTGATCTGCTGCTCGCTGCGCTTTCCCTTTTTGGGAATTTCTTCAAGCGCGGCCTGCGCAGCCTCTATCAGATGATCTGCCAGCTTTTCCGCCCAGACCTCCGGATGTTCCTCCTGCTGGTAAATGGCCTCAATGGCGTTCAGCGTCTCCATGTGCCGGCGCAGGTAAGCCTGAAAAGCCTCAGGATATACATTCTTCTTGAAGGATGCCATGGGATTTTCCTCTCTCAGCAGCATGTCCTCGATTCCCTGCATCGCGCGGTTGTAAGTCTCCCCATACGTTACGATATCCATCTCCATACCGTCTTTCTCCTTCTCTTACTCTTCCCAGTTGTGATACACATTCTGAACGTCATCATCCTCGTCCAGCAGATCCAGGGTTCTCTGAAGGTTCTTGACCGCGTCTTCATCGGTCAGCGTCACATAAGTCTGGGGAATCATAGTCACCTCTGCCTGGGCCATGGGAATTCCCTTTTCCTCCAGTGTCTGGCGCACCTGGCTGAAGGAGTCCGGATCCGTCAGAATCTCAAAGCTGTCCTCTTCTTCCGCGAAATCCTCTGCTCCCGCATCCAGAGCCAGCATCATCAGATCATCCGGATCCATCTCACATTCTTCCTTATCCACAATGATCTGTCCCTTCTTGTCAAACATATAGGATACGCAGCCCTGGGTTCCCACGGAGCCGTTTCCTTTTGTAAACGCGCTCCTCACATTGGCTGCCGTCCGGTTCTTGTTGTCCGTCAGAGCCTCTACAATAATCGCGATACCGTTCGGACCGTATCCCTCATAGGTCACCTGCTCATAATTGACCGCATTGGCATTTCCGGCAGCTTTTTTGATTCCTCTCTCGATGGTATCGTTGGGCATGTTGTTCGCCTTTGCCTTGGCAATCACATCACGAAGCTTGCTGTTATTATTGGGATCCGCTCCGCCTTCCTTTACCGCTACGGCGATCTCACGGCCAATGATGGTGAAAATCTTTCCCTTCGCAGCGTCGTTCTTCTCTTTTTTATGCTTTATGTTCGCAAACTTTGAATGTCCTGACATAAAAACACTCCTATTCTTTCTGTACTTTTCTCTTCCCACACGGGAAATTTCTGCCGCCATACCCTGGCCGCAGACTTTCTCATCTATTCTAGCACTGATTTTTTTGAAAGGCAAGCCCCATTATGTACCCAGCTCCAGGCTCACCCGCAGCGCTTCATTTACCCGCGCCAGAATACTGTCATCCAGGTGGCAGACCTTGTCTTTCAGCCTCTGCTTGTCAATGGTGCGCAGCTGCTCCAGAAGGATCACGGAATCCCGCACGATCTGGCATTGTCTCGCGGAAAGTTCCACATGGGTCGGCAGCTTTGCCTTATTCATCTTGGAAGTGATCGCCGCCACAATCACGGTAGGACTGTGGCGGTTTCCTGTGTCATTCTGTATCACAAGAACCGGGCGGACACCGCCCTGTTCTGAACCGACTACCGGCCGAAGGTCCGCATAGTAAATGTCTCCGCGCCTGATTACCAAATTCTTTCACACTCCGATCCTGAAAATCTTCTGACCGCCTCCCGGCAGTCCTATCTGAAGTATTTCCAAAATCTTCACGTGTATACAGAGCCTCCGGCCTTATTCCTTCTCCGCCAGCCGCGGCGTCCAGATATCTTCCGCAATACCGGCAATCTTCCCGCGGCGCAGATAGATTCTCGGAACTCTTCCGGACAGATCGCAGGCAAACTCATAATTGAAGCGCCCGGAAAGCTCCGCCAGCTCATCCATGGAAAGGGTCTCCCCTCCATCCGTTCCGAAAAGCGTCACTTCCATTCCCGGCTCCGCTTCCGGTATTTCCGTCACATCCACCATAAGCTGATCCATGCAGACCCTGCCCCGGATAGGCGCCCGTTTTCCTCTGATCAGCACACAGCCCTTATCTGAAAGGCTTCTGGGATAGCCGTCCCCATAGCCCACAGGAATCGTGGCGATGCGTCTTGTATCCGGAGCCGTGTAGATTCCTCCGTAGCTTACCTGTGTGCCCGCAGGAATCTCTTTTACATGAACAATGTGGCTCTTCAGTTCCATGGCCGGTCTCAAAACCACCTGCTCCCTGTCCACCTCATCAGAAGGATAGAGGCCGTAAATAGCAATGCCGGCTCTCACCAGATTCAGGCTGGCCTCCGGCATATCTATGATGGCAGCGCTGTTGGCGCAGTGGCAGATAGGAAAATGCACGCCTCTTTCCTCGCAGGCTTCCCGGAATTTCAGAAAACGGGCAAGCTGCCGGTCCGCATAGGTCTTATCTGCCTCATCCGCTCTGGCAAAATGGGTAAACATTCCCTCCAGCAATAAGCCGGGAAGCTTCTGTATCCGGCAGATGGTTTCCAGGCTCTCCTCCGTATCGGGGAATCCAATCCGGCTCATTCCCGTATCCAGCTTGATATGGACGGAGACCTCTTTTTTCTGCCGCACAGCCTCCTTTGACAGCTCCTGTGCCATATCCATCCGGAAAACCGTGGCCCGGATGTCCCTGGATACCAGAAGAGGATAGTCCTCCGGAAATACATATCCCAGCACAAGCACAGGTTTCTGAATTCCATGATCTTTAAGCGCCAGCGCCTCCTCCATGGTGGCCGCCGCAAACCCCCAGATATAATCCTTTGACTCTATCATCCTTGCGACAGGCACTGCTCCATGCCCGTAGCCATTCGCCTTTACAACTGCCGCTATCTGCGTGCCGGCCGGAAGGACCGCTTTCATGGCGTCAAAATTTTCTTCGATGGCGTCCAGATCCACCCAGGCCGCCACGCGCTGGTATTCTTTCATAATCTTAGCTCCTACCTATAATATATGTTTTTCTGCCCAATCAGGAAGTCCTGACAGGCAAAAGAAAAGGGACTGCTGCAAATGCCCTCGGATTGCGAAACCCAATCATATGGCCGGCGGCAGTCCCTTCCTGTTTTCAGATTATTCTGAACGCGGATGTTCCTTCTCATACCGTGTAATATTGTAAGAAAGCTGCATCAGGCTCTCTGACAGATGTACATTCTCCACCAGAACATCCGGAGGAACCTGCAGATCAATATGGGCAAAGTTCCAGATGGCCTTAATTCCATACTTCACCAGCAGCTCTGTCATCTCCTCTGCCTTGGATTTCGGCAGCGTCAGCGCCGCGATCTGAATCTCCTCGTCCCGGATGAAGCTTTCCAGATCATCCAGCATATGTATCTGGATGCCCCTGACGCTTAACCCCTTCAGCACAGGATTTACATCAAAAATTCCTTTGATATAAAAGCCCTTCTTCTCGAAATCCACATAGTTGGCCAGCGCCTGTCCCAGATTGCCGCCACCCACAATAATCATATTATGTCTTTTGTCAAGTCCCAGAATCTTTCCGATCTCTTCGTACAGATATTTTACATTGTAGCCGTACCCCTGCTGTCCGAAGCCGCCGAAGTTATTCAGGTCCTGACGGATCTGAGATGCCGTGACGCTCATCCTTGCACTCAGTTCTCCGGAGGAAATTCTTTCTACGCCATTCTCCATCAGCTCGCCAAGATACCGGTAGTACCGCGGCAGCCGCTTGATGACCGCTTTTGAAATTTCTCTTTCTTCCGTGTTGCGCTCGTCTTTCATTTTACACGTCCTTTGATAAAAAAGTATTATAAACTGACTCTATTATAAGCGATTTGCGAAAAAATTGTCAATGATTTTGCAAAATTCTTCACAAAGAATCTTCTTGTCTCCTGTCTCCTTTTTCGTTATAATAATCTCTGCCGGCATATGCCGCAAAACGTTACTATTCACAGCCGATTCAGACATGGGAACAGATGTGTCGTGCTGGCACGTAAGCATCTGTTCCCATGTCTGAATCAGGACTGTGAAGCAGTCACCCCGCCCACATAAGCAGTCTTAGCTCCGTAAGGAGCGGAACTGGAGCCTCAAAGAGGCGACGAGTGCGCATGTGGGCGGGTGGCTGTGAATAATAACCGCAAAACCGCGGCAGAACCGGCAGAAGATCAGCGAAAGACAAAAGCAGAATCAGAGGTAATATATATGATACTTTCATGTCAGAATATCAATAAGGCATTCGGAACAGATGTCATTCTGAAAAATGCGTCCTTTCATATAGAAGACAGAGAAAAAGCCGCCATCGTCGGCATCAACGGGGCCGGGAAATCCACCCTCCTGAAAATCATCGTGGGCGAACTGGAGGCGGATTCCGGGGAAGCCGTCCTGTCAAAGGGAAAATCCATCGGCTATCTGGCACAGCATCAGGACCTGGAAAGCGGACGGACCATCTACGAAGAACTGCTTACCGTAAAGCAGGATGTGATCGATCTGGAGCAGAACATACACGAGCTTGAAAGCAGCATGAAAGAGCTGTCCGGTGAGAAACTGGAAAATGCTCTGGCTCAGTATACCCGCCTCAGCCATGAATTCGAGCAGAAGAACGGCTACGCCTACAAAAGTGAAATCACCGGGGTTCTCAAAGGTCTGGGCTTTGAAGAAGAGGATTTTTCCAAACAGGTCAGCACCCTGTCCGGAGGACAGAAGACCCGGGTATCTCTGGGCAAGCTTCTGCTCTCCCACCCGGATCTGATTCTTCTGGACGAGCCTACCAACCATCTGGATATGAACTCCATCGCCTGGCTGGAAACTTTCCTTTTAAATTACGACGGAGCCGTTCTGGTTGTGGCACATGACCGGTATTTTCTGAATAAAATTGCCACAAAAATCATTGAAATCGACGCCGGCGAGGTGACAGTATTTCAGGGAAATTACTCGGATTACGCCGCCAAGAAAGCCCAGCTCCGAGAGGCGCGCATGAACGCCTGGCTGAACCAGCAGCGGGAGATTAAACATCAGGAAGAGGTCATCGCAAAATTGAAATCCTTTAACAGGGAAAAATCCATCCGCCGGGCGGAAAGCCGGGAAAAAATGCTGGATAAAATGGAGGTCCTGGAAAAGCCCACCGAGGTCCGCTCGGAAATGCACATTACGCTGGAACCGAAAATCACCAGCGGAAATGATGTGCTGACTGTGGAACACCTTGCAAAATCCTTCGGTCCGCTCACCCTGTTCACAGATCTGAATTTCTCCATCAAACGGGGAGAACGGGTGGCCCTGATCGGAAACAACGGTACCGGAAAGACCACCATTCTGAAGATCCTGAACGGACTTCTGGACGCGGACAATGGTTCTTTTACCCTGGGAGCAAAGGTCCAGATCGGATACTATGATCAGGAACATCACGTTCTTCACCCGGAAAAGACCCTGTTCGAGGAAATTTCCGATGCTTACCCGGATCTGGACAACACTACAATCCGCAGCACTCTGGCCGCTTTTCTGTTCACCGGCGATGATGTATTCAAGCGCATCGCAGACTTAAGCGGCGGAGAACGGGGCCGGGTCTCCCTGGCCAAGCTGATGCTTTCCGAAGCTAACTTTCTGATTCTGGATGAGCCCACAAACCATCTGGACATTGTATCCAAGGAAATCCTGGAGCAGGCTCTGAACCGTTATACCGGCACCGTGCTCTACGTATCCCATGACCGGTACTTTATCAATAAAACCGCCACACGGATTCTGGATCTGACAGACGGCATTCTGGTAAACTACATCGGAAATTATGACTATTATCTGGAAAAGCATGATATTCTGACGCCCTCCTCTTCTGCTGCGGACATCTCTGCCGAAGAAGAGACACCCTCCGCCGCAAAACTGGACTGGAAGCAGCAGAAGGAAGAACAGGCAAAGCAGAGAAAGCGGGAAAACGATCTGAAAAAGACGGAAAGCCAGATTTTTGAGCTGGAAAGCCGGGATGAGGAAATCAATGAACTGATGACCCACGAAGAGGTCTATACCAATGTGGCGGAATGCCAGAAGCTCCACAAAGAACAGGAGGAGCTGAAGAAACAGCTGGAAACTTTATATGAACAATGGGAAGCGCTGGCTCAATGATTGGCCAGCGCTTCTTTAAATTCTTCCATATTATCATCTGTCACATACATACCGAAGCCCTGGCTTTCCAGTTCTTCGTCTGTCTTCCCGTAAAAAATCCTATCGATAATCATGTCGCCCAGTTCTTCTGTATAATGGCTGGCTTCGTAAAAATAGGTTCGGTCCATGGTCACCGCGTTCTCGCTGCTGAAGTTATAATACCCTCCCACAGCGCCTGAAAGCCAGGACAGGAAATTTTCATATCCGTAAAACTTGGACTGCTGATAGGTTCTGTAATAAAGAGGGTTTGTAAACACAATCAGGTTGATATCATATTCTTCACACAGTTCAGCGATTTCCCTCATGTCATCAATGGCATAGCTCATATAGTCCCTGTAATAATCATCCCAGTAAGGCGCGTCCCCTTCCCAGGTTCCGCCCAGAGACGGATCCCGGACTGTACAGCCGTTTTCATAATACCGCTCTACATAATCCGGATCGGTGGGCTCATAATTCAGGATCACATCCAGCGACAGGAGCACTCCCTTAATGCTGAAATAATTCGCATAAAATCCAAGCTTGTTTCCTCTGGGATAAGGAATCCGATAAAACTGATTTTGATGCAGGGAAGGATCCACAAAGGCTGAAATGTTGTCTACACCAATCATAACATTCTTGGGGATCAGTCCGTGCTCAATCATTTCCTTCAGATTGTCCAGATGTTCAGCCGGAAGTCCTTCCGAGTAGGACATATTATACCATTTTCCTTCCGGAATCCGATCCACATTGATAAAGCCCGTACGGGAAGAACCAAACAGGAAAGAATCGAATTTATCCGGATTATGAAGCACATACTCCATCTTGATATAATTGCTGTTGGGCTCTACTCCGTTATCCCGGATCCTTTTCCAGTGAAATACATTATACGGATCCACCGCTATGGGAACCGCAATCTCAAGTATGAGAATAAACAGGATAAAAGGTAATATTTTCCGCAAAAATTTTTTCATACTTATCTCTCATTCCGTGGCTTTTTCTGCACGGCTTTTTTACTGTACGGCCTGCGGTTTTTTCTGCACGGCTTTTTTACTGTACAGCCGTGCAAGCCATGGCTTCTTTAAAAGCCATGGCTTGGGCTGAGCGCCCTATAGAAAAATCCCCATTCCGCTCCCGCCAGATACATCTGCCGGTACCGGCCTGCGGCTTTTTCTGCACGGCTGTACAGTATCAAAACTGAAAATACACAAACTCATATTCTCCAAGCTGGCGGCTGTACAGCACCACAAACAGCAGGGCGAAATAAAAAGCATAACGGACCGGTTTCCGAAACCGTCCCAGCCACTCCCAGGCGTTCTGCCTCAGTTCAATCCAGTCATGAGCCAGAAGCACGGCAATCCACACAAAAACCAGCTTCAGATCCGAACTCTGCATGATGCCCGCTGACCGCAGGGCCAGATATCCTTCTTTCACATAGGAAATCGGATTTCCGATTCCATCAAAAAGATGGGTCACCACATAAATGGCATCAGAAAAGGTATTGGCTCTGAAAAAAATCCATGCAATACATACAAAAATAAACACAATCAGGACCCTGACTGCACTCCGCCTGTCCTTTCTGGGCGGAAAATGACGGTTCCACTCCTTTTCCACGATCTGTCCCAGGCCGTGGAGACCGCCCCAGATCACAAAAGTCCAGTCTGCTCCATGCCAGAGACCGCTGACCAGAAACGTCACCAGCAGATTGATTCTGGTGCGCCAGGCTCCCTTACGGTTTCCTCCAAGAGGGATATAGACATAATCACGGAACCAGGTGGAAAGCGAGATATGCCAGCGGCTCCAAAACTCTTTCAGAGAGGCCGCAAAATACGGGCTCTTGAAATTTGTCATCAGATCAATATCCAAGAGCTTCGCCACGCCTCTGGCAATATCGGAATATCCGGAAAAGTCACAGTAAACCTGAAAGGCATAGAAAAATGTCGCCACGCCCAGAGCCAGACCCGTGTAGACTGTTACCTGGTCATAAACCGAATTGACACAGGAAACCACCACATCCGCGATAGCTATTTTCTTAAAATATCCCCAGGCAATCAGCTTCGCCCCTTCAATGGCCTTTTCCGAATCAAAGCTGTGTTCCTTTTCCAGCTGGGGAAGCAAGTGCTCCGCTCTTTCAATGGGACCGGCCAGCAGCAGCGGGAAAAAGGAAACAAATACCGCATACTTTCCAAAGTGAGTACATGCCTTTGTCTTTCCCTTGTAGACATCAATCACATACCCCAGCGTCTGGAACACATAAAAGGAGATTCCCGTCGGAAGCACCAGATTCAGCGTAACCTCGCTGACCGGCAGGGAAATGCTTTTTAACACCGCCGTGACCGTTCCGCTCAGGAAATTGAAATATTTAAAGAAAATCAGAAGCCCCAGGCATACAGCCAGAGCCGCGCCCAGACACAGCTTTTTCTGCTTTCTGCTTTCCGCGCGGCTCATAAGAAGAGCCGTGCTGTAAGACACAAGAGTCGTCAGCAGAAGCAGCAGAACATACTGCGCATCGGCGCTCATATAAAAATAATAGCTGGACACCAGCAGAACGCCCCACCGGTACCGCCGGGGCGTCAGCCAGTAAACCGCAAATACAATTGGCAGAAACAGGTAAAATCCATTGGAATTAAACAGCATTCAGCAGTTCCTCTAACGTGTTCCTTACTTCTTTGATAAATGCCTCGCTGGAAAGCACCACCGGATCGGGAAGCGTGGTGATCAGCGCCAGATCCTTCGTCATCTTTCCATCTTCGATCGTCTTGATGGAAGCCTGCTCCAGCTTATCTGCAAAATTCATCAAAGCCTGGTTTCCATCCAGCTCTCCGCGCTTTCTGAGGGCGCCGGACCACGCAAAGATCGTAGCCATGGAGTTGGTGGAGGTCTCCTCTCCCTTCAGATACTTGTAGTAATGGCGCTGTACCGTTCCATGAGCCGCCTCATACTCAAAATATCCGTGAGGAGATACCAGAACAGAGGTCATCATAGCCAGGGAGCCAAAGGCTGTAGCAATCAGATCGCTCATCACATCGCCGTCATAATTCTTGCAGGCCCAGATATAGCCGCCTTCGGACTTGATCACACGGGCCACCGCGTCATCGATCAGGGTATAGAAATACTCGATTCCCAGCTTTTCGAACTCTTCCTTATATTCTTTCTCATAAATCTCCTGGAATACATCCTTGAAGTAATGATCGTACTTTTTGGAGATAGTATCCTTGGTGGCAAACCAAAGATCCTGCTTCTGGGAAACTGCATAGGAGAAGCAGCTTCTGGCGAAGCTCTCAATGGAGCTGGTCAGATTGTGAATTCCCTGAGCGATTCCGCCTTCCTTAAAGTCATGTACGGTCTCTCGAATTTCCGTTCCGTCCTCTCCCGTAAATACCAGCTCGCACTTTCCGGGACCGGGAATCCGCATCTCAGTAGCTTTGTAGATGTCTCCATAAGCATGACGAGCTACCGTAATGGGCTTTTTCCAGGTCTTCACATAGGGTTCAATCCCCTTTACGATAATCGGGACACGGAATACCGTGCCATCCAGGATCGCACGAATGGTTCCATTGGGGCTCTTCCACATTTCCTTCAGATTATATTCTTCCATACGGGCTGCGTTGGGTGTGATCGTCGCGCATTTCACGGCTACTCCATATTTCTTCGTAGCCTCCGCGGAGTTGATGGTAACCTGATCGTCTGTGGCATTCCGGTTCTCCAGGCCCAGATCATAGTACTCGGTCTTCAGATCTACAAAGGGAAGCAAAAGCTCATCCTTGATCATCTTCCAGAGAATTCTGGTCATCTCATCTCCATCCATCTCCACCAGCGGCGTCGTCATCTTTATCTTATCCATGTCAGTCCTCCTCAAATCATTCTCCTAAGCTTCCGCCGCCATATGCCGGCAGCGCTTTGTGTCCTATTATAGTCGATCAGCGGCTTCTGCGCAAGTCATTTCCCGGAGAACGGCAAAGGAGCATCTTCCTTTCCGGTTAAAAGCGGCCCAGCACCGAAAAGGCTGCGTAAAGATCCAGGGTTCCATAGCCCCAGGTCCGGTTGGGGTAAAGCTGGGCACTGCTGCGCTGCGCACCCCGAATCATCAGCTGCTTGATCTCCAGAGTTCCTATGGTAAGCCGCCGCTCTCTTACAATCCCCCATTCCAGCATCAAAGCTGCGGCTCCTGCCGTCACTGCGGCAGCCACACTGGTTCCTGTCATAAACGTGCGTGCGTTTCCAGGACCATAGGTAAGCACTTCCACCCCCGGAGCTGCCAGATCCGGTTTGATCCTACCTTTTCTCGTATAGCCCCTGCTGGAATTAATATAGATACTGCCATTTTCCACCCGGTAAGCTCCCACCGTAATGGGAATTTCCGAGTTGGCCGGCTCTGTCAGCGTAATGTCCGGGTTGGAATCCAGGAAAGCCGTATCCTCCAGGAGAAATCCGGTGACCGGAAGCCAGATATTATAAATGCCGTTGATGATATTTTCACCATATACGCGAAGCCTCCAGATACCAGCCGCAGGTTCCGACATGCGGATTACAATCAGCTGGTCACCGCTGTAAGGATCCAGCGTCTGAAAATTTATATAAATGACAGTTCTCTCAAACAGAAAATCAAATCTGAGGTTTCTCATACCGGAAGTCACCCGCGGAATCTCTTCTCCGGAAGGGGAAATCAGGGAAACGGAAAAAACATCCGGTGAATTGCTCCAAAGCTCCATCATCAGCCCCGGCTCCTTTTCCGGCACCCGCAGCTCCACATCCTGGTACTCCTGTTCCTGATTCAATGTCCCATAAAAATGATGCCCCTGATTTGCCTCATTGCCTCCGGCTATGACAATGCACCTTCCCGCTATGGAGCCGATGGTGTTGAGATAAAAGGACAGAGGCGACGTTCCCGCATGGCCGCCCATATTTGTGCCCAGGCCAATGCAGATAACAAGCGGCATTTTCATTTTCTGGGCCAGCTCATGGAGATAACGCACAGCCAGCATAATGTCATTTTCCTGATAGGCCTCCGCTTCCTCCGGCACCATATAATACTCTTTCAGATACCGCTTGGCCGGCTTCAGCCTGACCACTGCAAGCTGTGACAGCGAAGCGGCTCCCACCCATCCCGTATCCCGGTTTTCACTGCCTGCCGCCGCTGCTGCCAGCTTTGTGCCGTGGCCCGTCAGATCACGGCTCGGCACCACGGAAAAGGGATCCGGGCTCTCCAGAGCGCGGTTAATCATTTCCCGGCTGTATACGGTTCCGTAGCCGATCCCCTCCGGCATTTCTCCGCTCTGATCCTCCTGATCCCAGATGGCAAGGATCCGGCTCTGTCCCGACAGATCACGAAAGCAGTCATTTGTATAATCAATCCCTGTGTCAATCAACCCCACGAGGACTCCTTCCCCTTTCAGCTGCAGCACAGGCTGATTCTGAATCTGAAGAATTCCGCTGGCCTCCAGGCTCTCGTTCTGCAAAGGCGCATACAAAGCCGGGAACACCTCATATCCATATTCTTCTTCATAGCTTGGCCTGAGATATGCGCTGTCCGCATAAAACACCACATAGAAATTGTTAATGATCTGCCTGCAGACACCGGGAAAGAGCCGGTCCAGCTCCTCTTCACTCCAGCTTGACTGCCAGATAAAATCCACATAATCCTCCGAAACGATCCGTTCTCTGCAATTTTCCGCCATACACTGTCCTCAAAAACATCCATTTTTACAGCATATGTCCGTCTTCGGATTTCATTCCCCCCGCAGGAGCTCCGGGATCCAGATCTGCCCCCAGCCCTGCTGGTTGCGCGGCAGCCCCAGATCAAGACAGGAGGCGCGAAGCGCGAGCTTCACCTGCTTGTTTGTTAGCTTTCGGTTTCTTGACAAAAGAAGAGCCAGGCTTCCCGACACAACCGGTGTGGCCATGGAAGTCCCGGATTTCTCCGTATAAAAGCTCCGTCCTTTCTTTTCAAAATCCGCGCTGCAGGATTTGATGTAAGCGCCCGGGGCCGTCACATCCGGTTTGCAGACACAGGCCGCTGTGGGGCCTCTCCCTGAATAATTTGCCTTCCGGGCCCCCGGAAACCTTACTGCGCGGCTGTCGTCAGACGCCCCTACGGTAATCACCTTCGGACTCGTTCCCGGAACGGTAATGCTGGAACGGGCAGGCCCCTGATTGCCGGCCGCGGCGCAGACCACCAGCCCGGAATCCCAGGCATCCTCCACGGCTTTTATAAGTCCTGAACGTTTTTTCCCGTTGATTTCCGTACTTCCGGCAGAAATATTCACAATCCTGATATCATACTCCCTGGCATGCTCTATCAGCCAGTACAGCGCCTGTACAAGCACCATACTGCTTCCGTTTCCCTCCCTGTCCAGCACTTTCAGGGAAAGAAAATGACATCTCGGCGCAAGTCCCTGGTACCTGCCGCCGGATGCCTCTCCCGTTCCCCCTATGATTCCGCAAATATGAGTTCCATGACCGCAGTCATCACTACCGCCTGCCGAATCTGTGAGATAATTATAAGAATAAACCAGCCTGCCCCGCAGGTCCGGATGTCTGCCGTTCACGCCGGAATCCAGCACAGCCACGCCAATCCCGTCTCCGTATATTCCCTCTGCGTATGCTCGGGAAGCTCCCACAAGCTCTCGCACACGATCCATAACAGAAAAACTCCCCTGTTTTTCTATTATACTATGCTTCCGCTTTCCGGACTGCCATTCGAAACAGGACAAAACCAATGGCAAACATGACTGCCAGAAGCGCCACGCCCGCCCGGGAGGTGTCGAAAAGCTGGGTGGAAATTCCCATCAGCATCGTACCCATGAAGGCTGCCCCTTTTCCGAAAATATCGAAAAACCCGAAAAACTCCGTAGACTTTTCCTTGGGCACAATCCGGGCAAAGTAGGATCTGGACAGCGACTGAATCGCGCCCTGGAACACTGCCACACAGACAGCCAGAAACCAGAATTCCCAGGCCTTGTCCAGCTGAAGAGCAAACAGCACGATTCCAAAATATCCTCCGATGGAAATCTGAATCAATGTGGTGCTTTTCACTTTCTTGGTAAGATGTCCCACCAGAATGGAGCATGGAAATGCCACCACCTGAGTAAGAAGCAGGGCCAGCAGAAGATTCGTATCGCTGATTCCCACATCCTTTCCATAGGAAGTCGCCATATCAATAATCGTATACACACCATCAATATAGAAGAAAAACGCCAGCAGGAAATACCAGATTTCCGGTTTTTTGCGCACTTCCCCAAAGACTTTCGCCAGTCTTCCGAAACTGTCCTTCACCGGATGGGGAGATCGCTCCACATAATGCTTCTGCTCATAGCTTTTCAGCAGAGGCAGAGTCACCAGAAGCCACCAGGCCGCGTTCAGCAGGAACGCAATGGCCATGGCCGTGCCGCTGGAGATGCCGATGGCATCCGAACAGAGTACAAACACAAGACTTAAAATGAAGGGAATACAGCTTCCAATATAGCCCCAGGCGTATCCCTGAGCCGACACCACATCCATCCGCTCATCCGTCGTCACATCCGACAGCATGGCATCGTAAAAAACCAGACTGGCATTCAGGCCCGTCTTGGCTATCACATAGACTGCCAGAAAGGCCACCCAGGTCTTCGGCAGGGCAAGTCCCGCGCAGCCCAGCACGCCCATCATCATAAAAAACGTAAAGACCGGCTTTTTAAAGCCCTTCGTATCGGCCAGAGTTCCGAGCACCGGCCCCAGCACGGCCACAAGAATCGTCACCAGGGACGTGGCGTATCCGAAAAATGCCGTGGAGTCCGCATCGGAGATTCCGCTGGCCGCAGCAATATTTTTATAATAGATCGGTATAATGGTGGAAGTCAGAAGGACAAAGGCCGAGTTTCCCACATCATACAGAATCCATCGTTTTTCCAGCTTTGTCAGCTTATTCATGACACATTTCTCCCGTTTTCATAATCATTCTAATCAAAATCCCGGTTCAGACGGATGCTTAAAGGCTCTCCGGTCCGGACCGCCTGCACATATTTTTCAATCTCATCCGCCGCAGGCTTCACCGCGCTTTCCATCCGCTCTTCCAGCGCTTTTCTGCTTTTTTCGCACCTGCGGTTGGGTTTTCCGGTCATCACCAGGCCGCCCAGGCCCTTCCGCTGTCCGATCAAAGTAAAGAAACCGGTCAGGAAACGGGCTTTTCCTTCTCCTGGACACTGAAACAGCCGGATTGTCTTATGAAAGCCCAGAATACAGGCGTCTATCTCATCCGGCGTAATACCATCCATTACCGACGCAATCGCTTCTTCCGTATCCAAATCCCGGATCAGATGCCGGGTACAGTTGTGAGTCACCGGATTAAGGCCGTCCTCTTCCATCAGTTCCCGGTCAAAATCTGTCTCTATCTCCAAATGTCCTACCCGGTATTCTTTCATATAGCGGGTAATGTAGGGATGACACTCACTGTCCAGCATAAAATGGCACATAAAACCGCACAGGTAAGACAGGAGCACGTAGCTTGGCCGCTCCTCATACACCTTTCTCGCCTTTTCAAAAAAGAACCGGGCCGATTCCCTGTGCATTCTGACCCCGTACTGGTTAATCCTGTTTTTCATATAGGGATGGTAATAAAACAGAAGATCCGGGCCATGCAGCCCGATCAGATAAGCGGCTTTGTTTTCCTTCAGGATCTGCCGGATCTCCCCCGGCAGAACCCGGTAAACCTCCCGCCCGAACTTATAATGTGCATATACTGCAGGCATAATTACGCTTCCTTCCTGTTCCTTATATCAGTTATTTTTTCATTTTCTTATTTTCTCACAAATTTTTCTGTTATACAAGTAAATTTCTTGTAAGCAGGCGGACACCAGCATATGCTTTTATTCACACATTCTCCTCTCCCACATACTATGAGATTGTAAATAATTATTTTTTCTGGAGGATTTCTCATGAGTGATTTAACTGCTACAAACTGTGGATGCGGCTGCTCCGACAACAATAACAACAGCTGCTGCAGCACCCTGATCTGGCTTCTGCTTCTGTCTTCCTGCTGCGGCGGAAATGGCGGATTGTTTGGCGGAAACGGATGCGGAAACGACAACAGCTGTCTGTGGATCATCCTTCTGCTGTTCTGCTGCGGCGGCTGCGGCGGAAACAGCGGATGGTTCGGCGGAAACGGATGCGGCAACAGCTGCTGCTGATTTTTCAGAATGTCTGCCATGTCTGGTCGGGAATCCCATATGGGATTCCCGATTCTTATTTCTTCTGTTTCTGAACCTGGTCAGAAGATGTCTTTTCTTCTGTTTCTTTCTTTTCTCTTTTCTTTTCCCGCATGCATTCCTCATCCAGTTCATATACACTGGTCTCATCTATCACAAGACAGGGCATCTTTCTCCTCCTTTCCCTCTCCGCGGATTCTGGACACGCGTAAGCCTGTCAGCGGCAGATATTGTTTCTTTATTATATTCATACTTTTCTTCTCTGCACATATACTGTAGGGAATGGGAGGAGACTGTATGAGCCTGGGAAATGACGGCTACAAGATACTCTATGATGTTCAGAAAAAGTGCAATGAACTGAACCGGAAAATTGACTCCATCATACGGATCATGGAGATGATCACCACCTACATCCAGTATTCCAATATGATGTCCGAATTTCAGTCCGGCATGCAGGCAGGCCCGTCCGCCTCCGGGGATCCGGACGCCTTTTCTCAGTCTCCGCCGGAAGGGAGTGAAGGAATGAACCCAAATGATTTTCAGAAACTTATGAATGCTGCCCGGCAGTCTGATCACCAGATGACCCAGGATGAATTTGACCAGCTCTTTGATGCGCTGAAGCAGGGGAAATCCGCGGAAGAGGTGGCGCGTATGGAGCAGATGGTGCAGCTGGCAAAAAGCTTTATGAAATAATACGAGCCGGCCATTCCCGGCAGAAACGCGCTTGCGCTCCCCTCGGACGCAGCGGATACATAAGACGCCCGGGGAAAAGCGCCCCGGCCGTCTAAGTACCGGCGTCCTCAGAGGGTTTCTTCCGGGAATGGCCGGCTCTCCGTCTGTCTTATATCCGAATCGGCTCTGTGACCGGGACCCGGTTATTCCTTTGCATTCCGGTTGATAAATTTTGTCTTTACTTTTGAATACATGATCTTCTGGCTGCGGTACAGGCCGTAATAGCCGGACTGCATATAGCTGACTGCAATCGCCAGAAAGAAGAATGGCGCGCCCTCAAAGCCGAACATTTCCAGACTGATAAGCAGGGAGGAAATCGGGCTGTTTGTGACGCCGCAGAAGACCGCCGCCATTCCGCAGGCTGCCGCAAGAGAGGGCGAGATGTGAAACAGCTGGCCAAATATACAGCCAAAGGTTGCTCCCACAAAGAAAGAAGGGACAATCTCACCGCCCTTAAAGCCTCCGGACAGCGTGACTGCCGTGAACAGGATTTTCAGAAGGAACGCACCCCAGAAGGCCTTTCCTTCCACGACCGCCTGCTCTACGATCTGCATGCCTGTTCCCAAATAATCCGTGCTTCCAAGGAGCAGGGTCAGAATAATCAGCAGACAGCCGGAGACTACGGCTCTCAGATATGCGTTCGTAAGCTTTTCTGCGAACAGCTCTTCCATTTTGTGAAGCACCACACAGAAGAGAATGCTGACTGCCGCGCAGCAGAGGCCGAGAATCAGGATTTTGCCGGCACTCAGCAAAGTAAAATCAGGCAGAATACCGAGAGAAAACCGTTCTCCGGTCAGACCGAAGCGGCAGGCTACTGCATAGGCCGTATAGGATGCTGCTACGCAGGGAACCAGGGCCGCGTAATACATGATTCCAACGCTCACTACTTCCATGGAAAAGACTGCTGCCGCCATGGGTGTGCCGAACAGGGCGGAAAAGGCCGCGCTCATGCCGCACATGATCATGACTCGTCTGTCGTTTTCATCGATCCGCAAGACTTTTCCCAGGAAATTTCCGATGCTTCCTCCAAGCTGCAGGGCCGCTCCTTCACGTCCCGCAGAACCGCCGAACAGATGGGTCAGAATCGTCGCCGCAAAAATCAGCGGAGCCGTCTTTAAAGGAATCTCCCTTTCCGCATGAATCGCATCCAGCACCATATTGGTACTGCTTCTCTCCTGCTTTCTCTCCCAGTGGTACATCCAGACGATCACCAGACCTGCTATGGGAAGTCCCAATAGAATCCACGGATGCTCCATGCGGAATTCTGTGGCCAGCTCCACGCCTTTTCCAAAAGCAGTTCCCACAAGTCCCAGAATAAGCCCTGTAAGCATCGCAAATACAAGCCACCGGGCCAGCATCAGCAGACGGTTCCAGACAGTTACCCGAAATCGATCCTCCAGCTGGGGCACAAGGTCTTTCAGCTCTGATTCATTTTGTTCTGTTTTTTCATTTCTTTCTTCACTCATAATACACGCCGCCGGAATCCCGCTTTCTTCCTGTTTGTTCCTGAAGCTTTGTCCTCCGGCCCCCCTCTTTTCTTATATCCGCTCCCAGAGCAGAAGATTTTTCTCAAATACCGCGTTCAGCCTTCCTGTGTCTTTCAGCCAGGCCAGATAGGAACGGACTGTGCTTCCCACAAGAACATACTGCTCGAAATTCATGACAAGACCGTATTCCGTAAACAGGCGCTGCAGAATCGCCTCAAAGCCAAGAGGCTCCTCACAAATGCTTACGATCTTATCCGCTATTTCATTCACCTTATCGATATTGTACTGAGCCAGCTCTGTGATATCCTCTGCCGCTTCCGCATGGGCCGGCACAAAAAGCCTGGCTTTGAGCGTCTTTACCATCTCCAGCGTATTCAGGTAAGCCGCCGCATCATAGATGAAGCCTATCTGGTATTTGTCCAGGGTCTCCCGGCTGGAAAGGCAGTCTGCCAGATACACGTTATCATCCGGCGTTCGGAAACCCGCCATATCAAAGAAATGCCCCGGCAGCGGAATCAGCTCAAAGCCTTCCGGCAGAGTCTCTTTCGTCAGATATTCTGCTCCGCTTTCCTGAGCCAGCAGGAACTTATGCCTCAGGTCTTTGCATGGATAGCCGCCATACAGCAGGGAAGGCTCCAGAATCGGATGTCTGGTAAAAGCGCTCTCAATCCCAGGCGCATAGATTTTACAGCCTGTCTGCCCCTGCAGATACTTATTGCCGCCAATGTGATCCGCATTGGAATGCGTATTGTAGATGGCTTTCAGCGTCCATCCATTTTCATCCAGAATCTTTCTGACCTTCCGGCCCGCGTCCTTGTCATTCCCGCTGTCAATCAGGCAGACCTCCGTATCGTTCAGCTTTACCAGTCCGATTTTTGCCGGGCTCTGTATGTAATAATCATGT
>CALWAV010000071.1 GCA_944375745.1 uncultured Merdimonas sp. | reverse complement strand
TTATAGCCTTCCTCAAATCCATAAAGCTCCACCTCATCCAGTGCGTTGCACACTCCTTTTACGATGCCCCGCATCGTCGCGTTCAGTGCCTGGCAGTCTCCGCCGCTGGTCAGCATTCCGATTCGTTTCATACAACATGCCTCCATCTCTTTATAATTTTATCCATGCAGTTTCTCTTCACGCACCGTATTCTTTCCCCCGCCTGCATGGCTTCCCGTTCTCTGGCTTCTCCTCCGCTCTCCCGGGAATTATAATAATTGAATTTTATCATAAAAAACAAAAGCGGGCAAGTCCGCATCCCGTTTCTCAATTTCTTAATTTGTACAGGCACTCCCGAGAAAATACAAAAACCCGCAAGGGAATGTCTTGAAAAATTCCACAGGATATTGTATGATAGATAGCAGTCTGGAGGAGTACCCAAGCGGCTGAAGGGTCTGGCTTCGAACACCAGTAGGCCGGTAACACGGCGCGAGGGTTCAAATCCCTCCTCCTCCGTTGAAGAAAAGGACATCATTTCATTCCCGAAGGGATGGAAGGATGTCCTCTTTTTTGTTATAATTATACTATACTGTACATCAGGAAACTCTGTCATACGGGGAGGGCGCGCAGAATGGTAAAACTGTATTCCACAAAAGACAGCCGTCAAAAAGAGCAGGTACAGATGCTTTTAAGTCAAAACAATATTCCATATAAGCTTAAAACCAAAAACAGTTCCCCTCTTCATTTGATGGACTCGGCTGTCCTCGGCAGTATGAAACAGCCCTTTGAACTGATCCACACTTTTCTCGTATCGGAAAAAGATGCTGACCGGGCCCGGCAGTTGCTTCAGGATATTTACGGCAGTCTCTAATTCGGACTGCCCGCTTCCTGTGTCTCCAGCTCCGCCAGCAGCTCCGCCGCCGTCCTGTTGTACACCGGATGGCGCACATAAGGCGCGATCTGGCAGAGGGGCTTCAGCACAAAATCCCTCTTATACATCTCAATATGGGGAATATGAAGCTCCTCCTCATCCAGAATCAGATCGTCATACAAAAGAATATCCAGATCCAGTGTCCTGGGGCCCCAGCGGATAATGCGCTCCCTTTTTGCTTCCTGTTCAATCTCATGCAGCCGATCCAGAAACTCATGGGGCGTCAGCAGGGTCCGAATCTTCATGGCCCCATTCAGGAAATCGTCCTGTTCCACGCCGCCATAGGGCTCTGTCACAAGAAAATCAGAGACTGCTTCCACCCGGCATCCCCGGGTAGACCGCAGGCCTTCCACGCCAAGGCGCAGATTTGCCTCCTTGTCTCCCAGATTGGAACCAAGAGCGATATAAGCCATATGCCAGCCCCGTTCAATCTCCACAGAGACGGTCTCCAGCGGCAGTCCCACCGGAGCCCAGGGCTTTTTGATCTCCAGGCAGATTTTCTCCAGGCGCTCTGTCTTCAGCAGCAGTTCCTCTGCCAGCCGTTCCGCTGCAGTCTCCAGAAGCTGAAAGGTATTCTGTTCCATAAATTCCGTGATAAAATGGCTGACGTCCCCGTAATGAATGGATTTTGTCAGGTCGTCTGTCTTCCCGGCTTCCCGGGTGGAGGTATAGAGCACGGCCGAGACCACGAACTTCTGCCCCAGCACATTTTCCTCGGGAAATACTCCATGCTTTGCAAATACTTCCAGATTTTTAATATGAATCTTATCCATGTTCCGGTCCCTCCTGTCCGGACGCCCTGGGGCCCGCCGCCAGTATGGCCTCCGTCATGCGGACGGCCCGCAGATTTTCCTTTACATCGTGGACCCGCACAAAGGCATAGCCCTTCATCACCGCCAGAACCGTCGTCACAAGGGTCCCCTCCAGGCGCTGGTCTGCCGGAAGCTCCAGCGTCAGCCCGATCACCGATTTCCGGGAGGCTCCCAGCAGCATGGGATACCCCAGTTCATGAAAACGCTCCAAGTAATGGAGAGTTTCCAGATTCATCTCCAGCGTCTTTCCAAAGCCGATGCCCGGGTCCAGAATAATTTTGTCATCCGGAATTCCCGCTGCCCTTGCAAGCTCCGCGCACTGGGCCGTCTCCCGCAGCATATCCGGGAAAAAGTTGTCATATTCCGTGGTGTTCTTATTGTGCATCAGACAGCAGGCTGCTCCCGTCCGGGCGATGAGCCCTGCCATCTCCGGATCGTATTTCAATCCCCAGATATCATTGACCAGATCCGCTCCCGCCTCGATGGCCGCCGCAGCCACCTTTGATTTATAGGTGTCTACGGATATGGGAAGATCCAGCTCCCGTTTTACCGCTTTGATCACAGGCACAATGCGGGCAATCTCCTCCTCATCGGAAATCTGCTGATGGCCCGGCCGGGTGGATTCTCCCCCAATGTCGATGATATCTGCCCCTTCCTCCGCCATGGTCCAGGCATGGGACAGCGCCTCGTCGGTCTCATTCCATCTTCCACCGTCGGAGAAGGAATCCGGCGTCACGTTCAGGATGCCCATAATGTAGGTTTTATTTTTTACGTCAAATTCCCTGTTTCCTATTTTCATAATTTAATCTCCAGATTCTTTTTTGTCCCCGGCCAGTCGCATTTTTCCTGAACCGGACAGGCAAAGCAGTTCCGGGACAGCTTGTCCGCCCGGTAAAACAAAGCCGCCAGGTCTGTTCCCTCCTGGGGCGTCCTGTGGCTGCGTATCAGATGAAGAACCGTCTCCCGCTCGCCTTCCGAAAACCCACAGTCCCGAAGGATTTCTTCCGCGATTTCGGCGCTGGCCGTCTGGTGGGGAATTCCCTTTTCATACTGCAGGTGCCGTCCGATGTCATGGAGCAGGCCCGCCGCATAAATCAGCTCTTTCAGTCCAGCCTGAATCCCTTCCTCCAGAGCCAGAATATAGGTCAGCCTGGCCACATCCAGAAAATGCTCCGGCGTGTGCCGGCAGAATTCTCTCGTCTCCTCATGAGCCCGGATTTTTTCCAGGCATTCCTGATAGGTTCTGTGGCGCCAGATCCGGTTCACACGCTCCATTCCCATTCCGATGCTTCCCGGCCCAGCTTCCATTTCCGCCCTCATCCCTGCTTCACCATGCCCAGGAAACGGTTCTGAAGCTCATAATTGTCCTGAAACACCCCGGTGGTCACCATGGTCACCGTCTTGCTGCCGGGCTTTTTGATGCCCCGCATGGTCATGCAGGTATGCTCTGCTTCCAGCATGACAATCACACCCTGGGGATTCAGATTTTCCTCCAGAGCCCGGGCAATCTGGGCGGTCATCTTTTCCTGAATCTGAGGCCTGCGCGCAAACACATCCACAGTCCGGGCAAGCTTGCTTAAGCCCACTACTTTTCCATTGGGCAGATATCCGATATGCGCTTTTCCATAAAAGGGGAGTAAATGATGTTCACAGACGGAATAAAAGGTGATATCCTTTTCGATCACCATATCGTTTCTTTCCACAGAAAACTGCTTTTTCAGATGTACGACCGGGTCCTCATACAGGCCGCCGTAAATCTCCTGACACATGCGGGCGATCCGGTCCGGCGTCTCCAGAAGTCCTTCCCTGCCCACGTCCTCGCCGATTCCCT
The DNA here is from genome assembly GCA_944375745.1 of uncultured Merdimonas sp. Classification (GTDB taxonomy): domain Bacteria; phylum Bacillota; class Clostridia; order Lachnospirales; family Lachnospiraceae; genus Laedolimicola. Next base: position 200 of record CALWAV010000071.1, on the reverse strand, counting down.
CCAGCAGAAGCTGAACGCCGGCTTTGATCTTTTCATAATCCATCATAAAAAAACACACCTCCTTGATTGTGCGGCAGAACATATGACGAAATATCCCTTCACAATATGAGATGCGTTCTTATCTTATATTGCTGCAACGGGTGCGGTCTCCATATCGTAAGACTTAGCTTTTCGTTTCGGCGGCAACTCCCCATCCGCTG
>CALWAV010000070.1 GCA_944375745.1 uncultured Merdimonas sp. | reverse complement strand
ATGCCGATCTCCAGCGCGTTGAGGAAATCCTCATCCGTATGGTTGGCCTCCTCGTCGCCGGCGGCAAACGCCGCTTCCTGCGCCGCGAAGCGCTCCCGCTGATCGATCGGGTCATTTAACTCAGAGTAGGCGTTGCACATCTCGCGCCCGTAGATAAAGAGCTCAAACCGCTCCACCAGCGCGGGGTTCTCCGGTTTCTTCTTGGTCAGCGGCGAGATCTCGATCGGATGATCCATGACGAAAATCGGCTGGATCAGCTGTTCCTCGCAGAATTCCTCAAAAAACAGGTTGATGATATCGCCCTTCTTATGGCGGGCCTCATACGCCACATGATGCTCGTCCGCCAGCGCTTTGGCCTCCTCGTCCGTCGTTACCTGCGAGAAATCCACGCCGGAGTATTTCCGGACCGCATCGATCATGGTAATGCGCTCAAAGGGCTTCGACATGTCGATGACCGTGCCGTTGTAGCTGATCACGGCGCTTCCGCAGACCTTCTCGGCCAGATAGCGGAACATGCTCTCCGTCAGCTCCATCATGCCCTCGTAATCCGTGTACGCCTGGTAGAGCTCCATCAGCGTAAACTCCGGATTGTGGCGGGTATCCAGACCCTCATTGCGGAATACTCGGCCAATCTCATAGACACGCTCCAGGCCGCCCACGATCAGTCTCTTCAGGTAAAGCTCCAGAGAGATGCGCAGCTTGAAATCCTCATCCAGAGCGTTGAAATGTGTCTCGAAGGGACGGGCAGCGGCTCCGCCTGCGTTCGCCACCAGAATAGGGGTCTCCACCTCCATGAATCCCTGGCTGTCCAGATAGCGGCGGATACTGCTGATGATTTTTGAACGCTTGATAAAGGTATCCTTTACATCCGCGTTCATGATCAGATCGGTATAGCGCTGACGGTAACGGACATCCGTATTGGTCAGCCCATGGAACTTCTCAGGAAGAATCTGAAGACTCTTGGAGAGAAGCGTAAGCTCTGCGGCATGGATGGAGATCTCTCCTGTCTTGGTGCGGAACACCTCGCCGCGGACTCCGATAATATCTCCGATGTCATATTTTTTAAAATCCTTATAGGGTTCCTCTCCCACAGAGTCTCTGGCCACATAGCACTGAATATTTCCCTGCAGATCCTGGACATTGCAGAAAGATGCCTTGCCCATGATACGCTTGGACATCATACGTCCCGCGATGGACACGGTCTTTCCTTCCAGCTCCTCGAAATGATCTTTAATCTCCTGGCTGTGATGGGTCACATCATATTTGGTAAGCCGGAACGGATCCTCTCCCCGGGCCTGCAGCTCTGCCAGCTTGTCCCTGCGGACCTTCAGCAGCTGCTTTACGTCCTGCTCCTGCGCGTTCTGTACTTTCTGTTCTCCCATTCTCACGTACTCCTCTCCCGTTTTCCTGCTTACTTTGATCTCTGGATTTCCAGTACCTTGTACTCAATCAGTCCTGCCTGAGTCTCTACCTGGATGGTGTCTCCCACCCGGGCGCCGATCAAGGCCTTTCCTACCGGAGACTCATTGGAAATCTTTCCGTTCAGGCTGTCTGCCTCGGAAGATCCTACCAGCTTGAACTCCTCTTCCTCGTCATACTCCACATCCAGAACCTTGACCATGCAGCCGACGCTGATCTTGTCCAGATCCACTTCGTCCTCTACCACAACCTCCGCGTTCTTCAGAATCTTCTCAATCTGCTCGATACGCGCTTCGATGTCACGCTGCTCATCCTTGGCAGCATCATACTCTGCGTTCTCAGACAGGTCGCCCTGCTCACGGGCTTCCTTAATTTTCTCTGCAATGGCCTTTCTCTGCACTACCTTCAGATCCTGGAGCTCATCCTCCAGCTTTTTCAGTCCCTCATAAGTCAGCAAATTCTTCTTCTCACTCATGTTCTTTTACATCCTTCCTGTTTCTTGATTCCAAATCAATCTATTGTTACTATTCACAGCGAACCTCCGCACATACACGCCACAGGCCATCCGCCTGCGGCCTATGCCGCTGCTTCACAGCTTCTGCCTGTGGCTGTGCGGAGGTTCCTGCTTCGCAGTGGCCGGAATAGTAACAATCTATTTCATTATATCTTTTTCTGTCCCGTTTATTCCTGTATTCCGCTTCCAGCTTTTCCTGTGGCGGCAGCCTGCTGCTTCCCCGGTCCCGCGGACCGGCAGAAAAATCCCGGAAACATTCACAGTATTATAAGCCAAACAGGCCCCGGTTGTCAAGATTTCCTGATTTCCTGCAGCAGTTCTTCCATCTCTTCCAGGCTTTCCACGCTGTTAATTCTGGCGCGCAGCTTTGCCGAATGGGGAAGGCCTGCCGTATACCAGGAAATATGCTTGCGCATCTCCCGGATTCCTGTATAGTCTCCCTTGTACTCCACCTGCATTCTGGCATGGCGCAGCATCATGGTATAGATCTCTTCCAGAGAAGGCCGGGGCTCCAGCCGCCCTTCCTCCAGATAGGCCCGGACCTGATGGAAGATCCAGGGATTTCCCCTGGCGGCCCGGCCGATCATCACGCCGTCGCAGCCGGTCTCTTCCAGCATGGCCTTTGCCTTCTGGGGGGAGTCCACGTCTCCGTTTCCGATGACCGGTATGGAAACCGCCTCCTTTACCTGCCGGATGATGTCCCAGTCGGCCTTTCCCGAGTAGTACTGCTCTCTGGTTCTTCCATGGACCGCGATGGCCGCCGCTCCGGATGCTTCCGCAATCCGGGCGATCTCCACAGCATTCACGTGATCGTCATCAAAGCCTTTCCGGATTTTCACGGTCACAGGCTTTTTGACGGCTCCCGCCACCCGGCTGATGATCCGGGATGCGAGCTTCGGATCCTTCATCAGCGCCGAGCCTTCCCCGTTGCCCACGATCTTAGGCACCGGACAGCCCATATTGATATCCAGAATATCAAAGGGACGCTCCTCAATCTCTTTTGCTATCTCCGCCATCAGATCCGGCTCTGAGCCGAAGAGCTGCAGGGATACGGGATGCTCCGACGGATCGATCTGCATCAGCTTCTCCGTGTTCCGGTTGTGATACGCGATGGCTTTGGCGCTGACCATCTCCATGCAGACCAGATCTGCTCCCTGCTCACGGCAGAGCAAACGAAATGGCAGGTCGCTTACCCCTGCCATAGGTGCCAGTATACAGGAGCCCGCAAGCTCCATGTTTCCTATTTTCAATGCCATTTTCCGCCCTCTTATCCTTTCTGCCGTCTGTGCCTGTGCTGCTGCTTCTGCTGTTCCTTCCTGACTTTCCAGAACAGAAGAATACTGGCCCCAAAACAGACGGCCGCCGCCGCAAGCCACAGCACGTAAATCAGCTGAATAAAGGGCAGCTGAAGCAGAAAGCTTTCATCCGGGTAGCGCCTGGCATACCAGTGCCAGTCCACGGCAATCAGCAGCATAAGAATTGCAAAATACAGAAAAGTCTGAGCCTTTTTTTCCAGGTTATTCATCTTTCAAAGCCTCCGGCTCTTTCCTGCTGCCCCGTTTTCCAGCCCAGAAAAACAGAAGCACGCCAAAGAGAAACGCAAAAATCGCGATAAACTGGGATGTGGACAGCGCTCCCACATTTCCTCTCTCCAGGTCTCCCCGGAAGAATTCCAGGATAAAGCGGCCCGCGCTGTACAGCGCAAAGTAAAGGCCTGTCACCTGTCCGTCGCCTTTCTTCCACTTTTTCACAAACAGAAGCAGGAAGGCAAAATGAAGAAAATCCAGCCCGCTGGAAATCAGCTGGGTAGGAATCAGCGGTACGCCGTTTGGCGCGTAGGCGGAATCGTGAAACACGATCGCAAACGCGCTGTCTGTCTCCCTGCCGTAGCAGCAGCCTGCCAGGAAGCAGCCGATCCGGCCGAAGCCCTGGGCCAGAGCCACGGACGGCAGCGCCAGATCCAGGTAGCTGAGCACATTCATTTTCCAGCGCCGGCAGTAAAGCACGATTCCTAAGAATCCGCCTATCAGCGCTCCGTAAATCACAAAGCCTTCCATCAGATCCCGGTACAGCAGAGACGGATCCGCCGCAATGTCAGGCAGAATCGTCAGGTAAAAGAGTACCTTTCCGCCAAGGATTCCTCCAATCACAGCCCAGATGGTAAGGCCGAAGACTCTCTCATCCTCCAGCCCCAGTTTTCTGGCCCGGTATTCTGCCAGGCAGTAGGCCGAAAAGATTCCTATAGCGATCATCAGACCATAGCCATAGATTGTAAAGGGTCCGATGGAAAAAAGTTCATTATGCATTTTCAATCTCCTCATCCAAGAAAAATACTTTATAAAATAATTCCAGGGAAGCCAGCAGCTCTGCCTTTTCCTTCTGAAGCTCTTTGATCTTCAGGCCGCTTCCGATTTCATCGAAAAAGAAATCATCCTCCCGGCTGGATACCTGAAAGACCAGCGTGCCGTCTTCCTCAAACTCCAGAAGCAGAATTCCTCCCACCTCAGCCACAAAGAGCACGCACATAATCTTCAGCTCTTTTTTGACTTCCTCCGGAAGGGCTCCGAAGTCCTCGTTAAAATAATATTTTTCCTCATAAGAATTCGCGCCGCAAAGCACCACATTATCCTGATACATGTTATCCTCCCGCGGGGCCGTCACACATATCCGTAGACGCCCCGGACCGATACCTCTCCTGCGTAGACCTCTTCCACCTGTCCGTCAGGAAGCTCTACCAGAAGCTCTCCCCGGTCATTGATTCCCAGCGCCGTTCCGGTATGCTCCCGGCCCGGCTCCAGCACGCAGACCTGCTTTCCTTTGTTCACCAGCAGACTCTCATATTCTTCCCTCAGGTCCCGCAAGCCTTCTGTCTTCTCAAACCGCTCATAATACTCTTCAAAATATTCCATGCACAGAGCAATCAGCTCTGCCCGCAAAATCCTCTGTCCTGCTGCCTGATACAGAGATACCGCCTGAGAAAGCTCCTCCGGAAATGTCCTGGTGTTCACATTGATTCCGGTGCCAATCACCACATAATGGATACAGTCGATCTCTGTATTCATCTCTGTCAGGATCCCGGCTGCCTTCTTTCCCTCTATCACCAAATCATTGGGCCACTTCAGCCCTGCCGCGTCGCGTCCCAGCAGCTCATTGCAGGCGCGCGCTGCCGCAAGCCCCATAACCAGCGTCAGCATGGAGGCGTGTTCCGGACTGACCCGGGGCCTAAGAAGCAGGCTCATATAGACAGCCTCTCCAGGGGGCGAGCTCCAGGCCCGGCCCCGCCGTCCTCTTCCTTCTGTCTGCATTTCCGCGCAGACCAGGGTCCCGTGGGGCGCCCCCTGCTCTGCCAGGCGCTTCGCCTGCATATTGGTGGAGTCTATGCTCTCAAAGCAGACACAGTTTCTTCCCATGGCTTTTGTCCGCAGGCGGCTTCCTATCTCCGCCTCTGTCACCACATCGGGATCATTCTTAAGGCAGTAGCCCCGGTTGGAAACGCTGTCGATCTCATAGCCTTCCTCTTTCAGTTTTGTGACGGCCTTCCAGACCGCCGTTCTGGACACGCCCAGTTTTTCGCAAAGCTCCTGCCCGGACACATAGCTGCCGCTGCTCCGGAGTGCTTTCAAAATTTCTTCTTTCATCATAAAATCATATTTACAAAAACCACAGCCGGATCAGGTCGAACATCAGAGCCACGGCCAGCACGCCGGAAATGATGGAGCAGACATAGCCCGTGACCCGCCTTCCTTTTGCCAGGCCCATGATCCCGTCCAGGGCACACATCACCGCTCCTGCAAGACAGGCGGCCGGAGCCAGGTAAGCCTCTTCTTTTCCAAGCAGAATCAATACCGCCAGAATCAGAACCGCGCAGGCCAGAGCTATATTGACCACCTTCCAGTAATAATAGGGGTCTCTGGCAGTCCGGCTTCTTTTTTTCCGCATTTTTATGCCCCCAGTGTGGCTGCCATCACCGCTTTAATGGTATGCATGCGGTTCTCAGCCTCGTCAAATACCACAGACTGGGATGATTCAAATACCTCGTCCGTGCACTCCATCTCTGTAATGCCGAATTTCTCTGCAATCTGCTTTCCGATGGTGGTCTTCAGATCATGGAAGGCAGGCAGGCAGTGGGTAAAGATCGCCTGGGGACCTGCATTTTCCATCACCTTTTTATTTACCTGATAGGGAGAGAGCTCCCGGATTCTGGTCTCCCACACTTCATCCGGCTCACCCATGGATACCCAGACATCCGTGTAAATCACGTCTGCTCCCTTTGTTCCGCTCTCCACATCCTCGGTCAGCGTAATCGTGGCGCCGGTCTCCTTTGCCACGTCCTCACACCAGGATACCAGCTCCGGAGCCGGGAAATAGGCTTTCGGCGCGCAGGCAGTAAAGTGCATGCCCATCTTCGCGCAGGCGATCATCAGGGAATTGCCCATATTATAGCGGGCGTCTCCCATATATACCAGCTTTACGCCTTTCAGGCGTCCCAGGTGCTCCTTCACAGTCAGAAGCATAGCCAGCATCTGAGTAGGATGGTACTCATTGGTCAGTCCGTTCCAGACCGGAACATCCGAATATTTTGCCAGCTCTTCCACAATCTCCTGGCCAAAACCGCGGTACTCGATGCCGTCAAACATCCGGCTTAAGACTCTGGCTGTATCCGCGATGCTTTCCTTTTTTCCAATCTGAGATCCTGAAGGGTCTAGATAGGTAGTTCCCATTCCCAGGTCATGGGCCGCCACTTCGAAGGCGCAGCGGGTTCTTGTGCTTGTCTTCTCAAAGATCAGCGCTATATTTTTCCCTCTCAGATCCCGCTCCACGATTCCCTGCTTCTTTCTGGCCTTCAGCTCCGCGGCCAGATCGACCAGATACTCAATCTCCTCCGGTGTAAAATCTTTCAGTGTAAGAAAGTCACGTCCCTTTAAATCCATTTTCTCATCCTCCTCATGTTCTCTTCAGCCTGCAAGAACCAGCCGTGTATAATCCGGCATTCCTTCCGGAAGACCCTTTTCCCGGATTCGTCTTTTCGTCTCCTCCAGAAGCTCCTGTACCGTATACACCCGGTATCTGGGGACTCTGCAGAACCGGGCCGCCGTCTCCAGAATCGTCAGGTACAGACTGCTGTAGCTCCATTCCTTCGGAAGCTTCAGCTCCACTGCCAGCAGGGGCAGCAGCAGCTCCATGTAGCTGCGGAGCTCCTGATCCGGCTCCAGGCTCAGCTCATAGGACTCCAGAAGATCCTTCCGCGCCTCCGGGTCTGTCTGCACTAATTGCTTTAAATAATAACACTCTTCCTGAGTTTGTTCAACATAATATATTTTTCCCTGGAGCCCGTAAATCACCCGCAGAGCGTCAAAATAACCAAGCCGCATGTTCTTTCTGCTCTTGGCCGCGTCAAACTGAAGCGTGTTCCCCAGATTTTCCTTCGGCGCAATCTCTGTGATGGTGGCTCCCTCCGGAATACTGACCTTTTTCTCACGTCCCACCCCGAAGATGCGCAGAAGAATCAGATCCTGATACCCATACTCCAGAAGCACGTCCATGGGAAGCACGTTTGTGGCTCCGCCGTCCACATAGGTCTTTCCGTGCAGCTTCTCATTCTTGAAGCCCGGAAGATAAGCGCTGGCCAGCAGCATGTCCTTCATCTGCCCCTCCGGCACCGCCTTCATATCCACATTCATTTCCTTTCGGTCAGTCAGGGAATAGGTGCAGGAGTAGAACTCCACCGGGCTTTTCCGAATCACATCTTCATCGATGTTTTCTTCAATCAGCCGGCGCAGGGGCGTAATATCCATGCCGCCCTCTCCCAGCATCCGGAATACCTCCTTTAAGGTCTCCCGCAGAAATTCCGGAGTCATCCGGCTTTTGTCAAACAGCCGCTTCATCAGCCCGTCATCCACATCCATTACCTGGGAATAGGAAATATTGGCCCAGAGGTTCTCCGCCCGCTCCAGGTCGCCCATGCAGATCAGCGCTCCATTCAGGGCTCCCACAGAGGTGCCCGACACACCTTTGATCTTCACCCCTGCTTCCTTCAGAGCCTTCCAGGCTCCTATCTGATAAGCTCCTTTGGCTCCTCCGCCCTCCAGCACAAGCCCGTACTCCTTTGACAAATCAAGCTTTGGCTCCATAGACTGTCTTCTCCTTTTTCATGCCTGTATCCTGTGTCCTCTTTGCGCGTACCGGAGCCTCAGGCCTGCCCCGGTTCCCTGCATGCCGCCGTGCAGTACAAGGAGGCTGCGCGCAGTCTTCCCGCGCCGCAGCCCCCGTCATCTGCTTCATTCAGTTTTCCTTTGCCACCTCTGTAATGGCCTTTACCATACCTGCCAGTCCCTGAATCTCTGAGGGAATGATAATCTTGGTCGCCTGTCCGTCCGCGGCCTTGGCGAAGGCTTCCAGACTCTTCAGCTGCAGAACCGCGCTGTCCGCGTTTGCGTCCTTCAGCATCCGCAGGCCGTCCGCGTTTGCCTGCTGCACCTTCAGAATCGCCTGCGCCTGGCCTTCCGCCTCGCGGATCATAGCTTCCTTCTTGGCCTCGGCTCTCAAGATAGCAGCTTCCTTCTCGGCCTCGGCGTCCAGAATCGCGGATTCCTTATGGCCTTCCGCCACCAGAATCGTGGATTTCTTTTCACCTTCCGCCCGCAGGATCGCCTCACGGCGCTCACGCTCAGCCTTCATCTGCTTCTCCATGGCGTCCTGGATGGCTGCCGGCGGAATGATATTCTTCAGCTCCACACGGTTTACCTTAATGCCCCAGGGGTCTGTGGCCACGTCAAGGGAAGCCCGCATCTTTGTATTGATAACCTCACGGGAGGTCAGCGTCTGGTCCAGCTCCAGCTCACCGATAATATTTCGAAGAGTCGTGGCTGTCAGATTCTCGATAGCCATGATCGGATTCTCCACGCCGTAGGCAAAGAGCTTCGGATCGGTGATCTGGAAAAATACCACCGTATCAATACGCATCGTTACATTATCCTTCGTAATCACCGGCTGGGGAGCGAAATCAACCACCTGCTCCTTCAGCGTGATGCGCTTGGCCACCCGGTCAATAAACGGCGCCTTGAAATGGATTCCCACGCCCCAGGTGCCCATATACGCGCCCAGACGCTCCACTACCATCGCCTGCGCCTGAGGCACAATCTTGATGCAGGAAGCCAGAATCAGCAAAATGAAAACAATCAGAATAATTACCAGTACAGTACCTACGATTCCCGGCATAAATCAGCCCTCCTCTTTCCTTTTTACAATCAGCTTCACGCCCTGTACGGCCAGAATCTCTGCCCGGGCGCCCTCCGGTATCTTCACGGAATCCTCCGCCGACCGCGCTGTCCAGGTCATCCCGTTCACCACCGCTTCGCCCCGGCCTTCCAGATTGGAAATCTCAGAGGTCACCACAGCCGTCTCGCCAATCAGGCTGTCCACATTGGTCTTTTCCTTTTTCTGGTTATTGAAATAGCGCAGGGCCCAGGGCCTTGTGGCAAACAGCAGAATCAGGGAAACCACACAGAATGCTGCCCACTGAATCACAGGCGCCGCATCCAGCATGGAGAGAATAAAACCCACCAGTGCTCCTCCGGCAAACCAGATCGTGGTCAGTCCCAAGGTGATAATCTCAAGAACCACCAGTACAATGATCAGAATCAGCCAGTATAGTGCATTCATACGTTTCTGCTCTCCTTTCTGTCCCGAACTTACGTCAATGATACTATAAAACCCGCTTGATTACAAGTAAAGTTTCTGCCATCTCCCCGGAGTCTTACCCCAGTTCCGCCTTCCCGGAATCCGCCCTTCCGGCCGGATATTTCCAGAACAGAAACAGGGTTCCCAGAACCAGGACAATGGTCACCGCCAGGCCGCCCTCCAGTCCGAAGGAGCCTCCGTTTATGAGGCTTCTCCCTTCCACCGGCGTGCTGGAAAACACCGAGCAGGACGTGACGATTCCGCTCACCCGGATTCCGTAGAAATTGCCCTGCACCAGATTCCAGATGGAATGGAAGGCTCCGATGCCCCAGATATTCCCGCTTTTCACAAAATACACCGACGCGAAGATGCCAAACAGGGTCAGGTTAATCAGGGCCAGCGGACTCACTCCATCATTTCCCAGATGGAGCATGGCAAAGAGAAGCGCGTTTGCCAAGGCTGCCGCCCACAAGGAGTGCCGCCGCCCAAAGGATACCAGAAAATAGCCCCGGCACAGTACCTCCTCTGCCATTCCCTGAATCAGAAAGCCCAGGACAAAGAGCAGAAAGACTCCGGGCGCAAAGCCCTCTGAAATGCCCTCCAGCTTCAGGGAGCCTGTGAGCACGCAGATCAAAACCGCTGCGGAAAACAGCAGAAAGCCGAAGCCCAGTCCTTTCAGATACTCCTTCCCCATATTCTTCTTCACAAATCCTAAAGTATTCATTTTCCGCTTCTGCACCACTTTGCAGAACAGCATCACAATGCCTATCATGGCCAGATTTGCGAACAGCATGGAGATGGTTACCGCGTCTGAGCTGTATACAGTATTCACTGCCTCATCCAGCGCTGCCTGATCTCCGCTGACGGACGCCGCCAGAAACGCCGGATTGGTAAGCATAACAACCAGTATGGGCGGAATCATCAGGATCGTCTCCCCCACCGAAACCGTCAAAAATACAAGCCCGAATACCAGAAGCTCCAGAAACCAGTTCATGCCCTTCTTTGCTTCCGCGGCATTCCGGACCGCGGCCGGCCTTTCCAGTGTAAAATTCATCGTTATCTCCTCCATCATCCATCCCGGAGGCCCGCAGAAAATGACCCGTCTCTGCTGCCGGGATCTCTGTATTTCTGATCCTTATTCTAGCACAGACTTCTTCTTTTTCACACGAAAGATTTTCTTAAGAAAATACATGCAGGATCTTCAAAAAAGGAAGCCCGGGGAACATTCCCCGGCGCTTCCTTTTTGACTGCTGTGCGTCCTGCCATCCCAGCAGGCCTGCTTTTTCTCTGACAGGTTTAATAAAATACATGATTTCCGATTACGATATGATCTGAGCTTACAGACATGCTGGCATTCTTGAAATGGGTAAAGCCGCCCACATTGGTATAACCGTTAATGGCTTCCTGGGCCGCCTGTACGCAGCTTGCCTTGGGGCTGCTGGTATAGCGCAGGAGCGTTCCATTGCTCACCACACCGAACTGGCCCGGAGCATAGATAACATCTGCAATCGTGCTTCCGTAGCGTCCGCTTCTTACCCGGTTCATAACCACCGCGCCGATGGCCACCTGGCCCTCGTAGGGCTGGTTGCCGCCCTCCGCCTGAATCAGGGCTGCCAAAAGCGTCACATCATCGCCGTTTGCCTTGAAGGCCTCCAGCTGCTGCTTCAGCGCTTCTCTCTTTTCCTCGGCCTCTTTTTCCTCTATCTCTTCCATTGTCATGGCTTCGCCCAGCTCATACTGTACATCCACATACTCTGCGGAGACAAAGCCCGTCTTATCCTGCGCGTACTCTACCTGGACCCATTCGGAGCCTTCCTGGCCTGCGTCTACCACATCCAGTTTCGCGCCCTCTTCCACATTCTTCAGAATCTTTGCGTCTGTGCTGGCCTCTTCCCGGATTCTCAGGCCTCCGGTCAGAGAAGTGGCTGTCAGTGTGGCCTCTTCCTGGGCCTGATTATAGGCCTCCTCACCGAAAAGCAGATATTCATTGCTCACATAGCCTTCCACATTCCCGGAGCTGACCTTTGTCCAGCCCTCGGTCTGTTCCAGGATATCACCGCCGTCCCCCTTGAACATACGGCCGACTGCTTCCGCTTCCGAGCTGGGCTCAGAGCGGACTGTCACATAGTCCTCCACATTTGCAAGTACTTTCCCGTCCCATTCATTCTGTGCCTGTATCTCTTCAAAATCCTCGCTTGTCAGATCGTCCATTACGGACTCGATACCAGCCGCCATCTCCACATCCAGTCCGGCAAAACCGGAACCCAGAAGCCAGAATGCCATCAGGCAGAACAGCGGCAGGACCTTTTTGCTGATAAAGCTCATAACAACCTCCCTGTACAATGATGTAACATTTTTATTTCACTTATTACAATTATTATTACAAATGTTACATTTCTGTTACAAGAGGTATTGTAGCAGAGCTGATGTGATTTGTCAACCCTTGTCCCCCCATCGGCCTGCTCCAGGGCCGCCGAAGAGGGAATAACCCGCGTCCGGGCGCCGCTGCGCCCCTTTTTTCTGGGCAGAAAAGGAGGGCTTCCCCAGCCTCTTCCCGGCTTCTGGGATGCCCTCCTTTGTAAAGAACTTATCCTCTGTAATAATTGATCAGGCAGCCTTTGAGAATGATCTCACGCTCGTCATCGGTCAGTCCGCCCAGGCGCAGTGTCACCTCACGGTCTTTTTCGCCGTTTACATAGACTTTAATCTCGCTCTGCTTGTCTTCGATGGCCTTGCGGATATCCGGCACAAACAGGAAATCTCCCTTTGTAAACGGAAGCTCTCCCTCGTCAATCAGGAAGGGCAGCATGCCCCAGTTGATCAGGTTGGAGCGGTAACGCTTGGTGGCATAGGAATTGGCGATGTTCGCCCAGCCTCCCAGCACTTTCTGGCAGGAAGCCGCCTGCTCTCTGGCGGAGCCGTCGCCCGGCTTCACCGCGAAAATTGTGCTTCCCACGCCCAGATTCGTCTTGTTCACACCCGGATACCAGGTCTCGATTGTCTGGAACAGACCCTTCAGCTCCGGCACTGCCTCTGCGGGACAGTTTCCTGCCTCGATGGCCTTTTCCGCCTTCTGTATCTCCTTTGCCAGTCCCACATAAGCCGGATCCTTGCGGGACAGAGTGAACTCTGCCAGTCCCAGCGGATTGGAACGGTAAGACGAGGTCTCTCCGGAAGGAATCAGCTCATCCGTGGTGGTAACCGGATCGTGAATCTCGGAAACCACCTTCAGAATCAGGTGCTCCGGCAGAGCCGGCATGGCAGGCCAATCCTTGATATTGGGTCCCATCTTGATTTCCACTGTCGGATCCGCCACGCCCTTGCTGTCAAAGACGCGGTTCTCGTAAATCTTGCTGTCGAAGAAATACCGGGGATTGGTGTACTCCACATCCATCTCTGTGGCAGCGGTCAGGAATCCCTTGTTCGCTGCTGTAGCCGCGATAGACCGGGCGTCCATCAGCGCTACGGACGCTATCTGGCCGCTCTGCAGCTTGGAGCCCTCCCGGTTCGGGAAGTTTCTCGTGGAGTGGCGGATGCTGAAGCCATTGTTGGCCGGCGTGTCGCCTGCTCCGAAGCAGGGTCCGCAGAAGGCCGTCTTCATGACTGCGCCTGTCTCCATCAGCGTGGCTGCCGCCCCGTTCTTCACCAGCTCCATATAAACCGGCATACTTGCCGGATATACGCTCAAAGTAAATTCATCCGGGCCGATGCTGGCGCCCTTCAGAATATCCGCTGCCGCGCAGATATTTTCAAATCCGCCGCCTGCGCAGCCTGCGATGATTCCCTGGTCCACATAGAGCTTTCCGTCATGAATCTTGTCCGTCAGATGGTATTCCACCGCGCCGCCTAAGGAAACAACAGCTTTCTTCTCCACATCCCGCAGAATATCGCCCAGGTTTGCCTTCAGTTCTTCGATGGTATAGGTATTGCTGGGATGGAACGGCATGGCGATCATGGGCTTCACCGCGCTCAAATCCACATAAATCATTCCGTCATAGTACGCCACCTGGCCCGGCTTCAGCTCCTTGTAAGCTTCCGGTCTCTTGTGAATCTCATAGAAATCCTTAATGGTGTCGTCTGTCTGCCAGATGGAGGACAGGCAGGTGGTCTCCGTGGTCATCACGTCGATGCCGATACGGAAGTCAGCGCTCAGATTCTTTACGCCGTCACCCACGAACTCCATAACCTTGTTGTTTACATATCCTTTTTCAAATACAGCGCCGATGATAGCCAGGGCCACGTCCTGAGGACCTACGCCCTTCCGGGGCTTTCCTGTCAGGTATACGCCCACCACATCCGGCATATTGATATCATAGGTCTTGTTCAGCAGCTGCTTTACCAGCTCCGGTCCGCCCTCGCCCATGGCCATGGTGCCCAGTGCGCCGTAACGGGTATGACTGTCAGAACCCAGGATCATCTTGCCGCCCTCTGCCAGCATTTCCCGGGCAAACTGATGGATGACTGCCTGATGAGGCGGCACATAGATTCCGCCGTATCTCTTGGCGCAGGTCAGGCCGAACATGTGATCATCCTCGTTGATCGTTCCTCCTACGGCACAGAGACTGTTGTGGCAGTTCGTCAGAACATAGGGAATCGGAAACTTCTCCAGCCCCGAAGCACGGGCTGTCTGAATGATTCCCACAAAGGTAATATCATGAGAAGTCAGCTTGTCAAACTTGATCTCAAGCTTTTCCATATTTCCGGAGGTATTATGCGCCTCCAGAATACCGTAAGCAATCGTCTGCTTTTTTGCTTCTTCCTTAGTCGGAGCTTTCCCGATCTGGCTTTCCAGCACGCTGGCCGCGTCCTTTGTATCCGGAACGATTTCCGTTCCGTTCACCAGATATGCTCCGCCTTCCATTAACTGAACCATATCTCTACCTCCTGAACAGGCGTCCATGTCTTCCCGTACGGACGCCGCGATATTTTTATTATAAAGACAGGCCGGAAAGATTGCAAGCTGTTTTCTGCCTGCAGCGCTTCCCAGCCGGATCAAAACCAGATCAAAATTGACAGCAGATGCACCGTGCCTGCACGTAAGCATCTGCTGTCAATTTTAACTCTGTGCCTGCTGCGCCGGCGCTTCCGGAAAAATAATCGTCACCTTGAACAAATCTCCATCCAGATAAATGTCAAAACTTCCCTTCTGAAGCTCCGTCAGATTCTTCGCGATAGAGAGGCCCAGTCCGCTTCCCTCCGTGCTGCGGGCCACATCCCCGCGGATAAACCGCTCTGTCAGCTCTCCCGCGTCGATATTCAGCGGCTGTTCCGAGATATTTTTGATGCTGAAGCGGACCATGTGGCCCACCACAGTCAGGTCCACATACACCCGGGTATTTGGCATGGCATATTTTGCCGTATTATTATACAGATTTTCGATGATACGCCACAGCCTGCGTCCATCCGCCTCAATCACCACCGGCTCCTCCGGCATGCTCACCACAAACTGAAGTCCTTTTGCCTCAAATTTCTCACTGAACTCGCCGTTAGTCTGATTGATCAGCTCCTGGAAATTGATCCGGGTCATCTCCAGCTTCACATTGCCGGAGCTGATTTTGGACGCTTCCACCAGGTCGTCCGTCAAATGCTTCAGCCGCAGCGCCTTATCCTCCAGAATGGCGATATAATTTTTCGCCCGTTCATTCTGGATATCCTCCCGCTTCAGCAGATCTACATAATTGATAATGGATGTGAGCGGTGTCTTAATATCATGAGATACGTTTGTAATCAGATCCGATTTCAGCCTCTCGTCCTTGATGCTCTTTTCCACAGCTGTGGAGAGCCCTTTTCCGATCTGGTTGACAGTCTCCGCCATAATCCGGTTGTCTCCGCCCAGCTTTTCCTCAGGAATCTGATGCTTCAGATCTCCCTCTGAAATCTTCCGGATGCCGTCCAGAATCTGCTGGCGCTGCGCCGCCTGCCGCATCAGGACGATGCCGATAATCAGGTCGAAAACCACTGCCAGAAACAGGCCGAGGCCGCCCAGGAACATGCAGAAAATATTGATGGCAAGAAAGCCTCCATAGCTCACCAGAGTCTTGGTCGTGGCCTTCCAGTGCCGGAGTATCCGGGCAATTCCCCTGGTAAGCCTAAAGAGAATGCTGTTGGTCCACAGGGTCCTGCTCCGCACCCTTCTCACCAGACTCAGATATCCGCTCAAAAACAGCAGATTGAACAGCAGGGAGATTCCGCCTCCCAGCAGCGCAAATTCCGTCATGCCCATGCTGTTGAAGGAAAGCAGCGAAGCCGCTGCCAGAAGCGCCAGCGATGGCACCGCTATCAGAAGCACCGCCCCTTCTGTCCGGATTTTGTCAAAACGGTTCAGGCGGATCGTGCCGTCGCCGGAGGAGCTCCGCCCTGCCGCCATGGTCAGATACATCATTGTAAGCAGGTAAAGGATTCCTCCCAGTATCACTCCATAGACCGCCAGCCGGCTGATGGGCCTGATTTCATCAAACTGCTGCTTGTACAGCTGCAGATTATCGCTGGCCATATACTGGGGATCCACCGCCACCGCCAGGATATAATCTCCGTCTATGGAAGGCGGATAGCTCTTCACATAGCTGCTCAGTTCGCTCAGGGAAATGGGCATATTGCTGGACTGGAAATCCATATTGGAGCTGTCATAAATCAGATAGTCCCGGAAGCCCCGTATATAATTCAGAAGCCCTTCCCTGTCGGTAAACTCCGCGTTTCCGAAGGTCATAATATTGGTATAGACTTTTTCCTCATAATCCTCTGGGGTCACCTGGCTGACCGACTTGGGAATCACCAGGTAGCGCATGTTCGTCATGCTGGGACTGAACAGCTCCAGATTTTCCTTATAGGCATAAAAATCATTGTAAATAACGGGAATAATATTTTCCAGCTCATAATACAGGGCCTGGAGCTGGGAGGTACTCAGATTCCGCTCCTCAGCATAGGCGGTAATGCTCTCATACCCCACCGGAGAATAGCGTTCTTCCACCGCTTCGATCTGTTCCACATTCTGCACGGTAGCCTGTCCCGGATCGAAACCGTCTATTTCCTCAAACGCACTGGAAGCCGGATCCTCTATGATTTCTTCCCAGTAACCGTCTTCTGCGGCTGCCGTATCCTCCCCAGTTTCCGATGTATCTTCTGCGGCTGCCGTATCCTCCGCGGCCTCCTGGGCCGTTTCTTCCGTGTAGTTTTCTCCTCCATAGCTCTCATTGCCGCCCACACTGGAAATAGACGCTACCGCCGAACCGTCTTCATATACGGACTGCTCCGTATAATTCCGGGAGCCCTTTGTCAGATAGCCCACCGAGCCGTCATCATAGGTCAGCTTCATCAACGTGACTGTCTCAAAACCATCCAGAGACCAGTTCAGAAGATCTGTCAGCCGGTAATAAAGCCCGCCGTCAGCCGGATCTCCGTCAGAAATCGTATTATTTTCCGCGTACTCCTCCACATTGACCAGAAGGCTTCCGTCATAGACTCCATTCTTCTCGAACTTGCTCTCCCGGCTGGCAGCCCGGATGCACCGGTAGATCTGCTCCATCACCTCATTCTGATAATAGGACGTGCTTTCAAAGCTCTGATCCCTGCTGATCCAGCCAAAACCGCTGCTTCCCACATAGACTGTGCAGACAGCCACAGACAGCACCAGAACCACCGCGCAGATCTGATTTAAAATGACAGCCACTGCTTTCCAGGGCTTTGAATACTCCCACTGCTTCATGCTACAGCTTCTCCACCTTATAACCGATTCCCCAGACCACCTTCAGATAGCGGGGTTCTTTTGCGTTAATCTCAATCTTTTCCCGGATATGGCGGATATGCACCGCCACTGTATTGTCCGCTCCGATAGCATCCTCATTCCAGATACTTTCATAAATCTGGTTAATGGAAAATACCTTTCCCTGGTTCTTCACCAGAAGCAGAAGAATATTATACTCAATGGGCGTCAGTTTCACAGGTTCCCCATCCACAGTAACCTCTTTCAGATCATCATTAATAATCAGTCCGCCTGTCTGATAGACTTTCTGATTCTCTCCTGCCGCCGTGCCCAGCTTCGTGTACCGGCGCAGCTGAGACTTCACCCGCGCCACAAGCTCCAGGGGATTAAAGGGCTTTGTCACATAATCATCCGCGCCGATGTTCAGGCCCAGGATCTTGTCAGAATCCTCGGATTTGGCCGAAAGGATAATGATCGGAATGCTGCTTTTCTCCCGGATCTTCAGCGTCGCCCGCAGGCCGTCCAGCTTCGGCATCATAATATCTATCAGAAGCAGCTGCACATCCTCTTTCTGAAGCATATCCACCGCCTGCAGCCCGTCATAGGCCTTCAGAATCCGGTAGCCCTCCTGGGAAAGATAAATTTCAATGGCATCTACGATTTCCTTATCATCATCGCATACCAGAATTGTATTTTTGGTCTTTGTCATTCTTTTCACCTCTTAACTCCCATTTTACTGTCTGTCTACAGTTATAACAAGGCTTTTTTAAATTCTGGGGCCGGGAATTCTTAAGATTTTATTTAGACTCGATAAAAGCGCCGCTGAGGGCGCTTTCCTTGACAGAATTCAGACAGATCTTCTCTGTACAAAAAAGCCTGCAGGCATTTCTGCCTGCAGGCCTCTCCTCTTAGCTCCCCGAGTAGGGCTCGAACCTACAACCCCACGGTTAACAGCCGTGTGCTCTACCATTGAGCTATCGAGGATTATCTGGCATAAGTTCTTCCCTTATACCTTCAAAACTATATACTGTCAATCC
>CALWAV010000069.1 GCA_944375745.1 uncultured Merdimonas sp. | reverse complement strand
TGAAAAAACATGGGGAACTGCTCTGGTCTTTCTCCAATGGAATGGATGTGTCTGTGGTCCAGCCAGACCCTCCGGCCCAGAAGGGATACGGAAACAGCACGACGGCTGCCTTTGATGTGGAAGACGCATCTACGGCCCGGCTGGTCCTTCTGGCTCTTTCGGAAACTGTAGGAGCCAGACTGCGGTCTGCCGGGGTTCAGGCGGAGGTAATTGCAGTGGGAATAAAGACCTGTGATTTTCATTATGCCAGTCATCAGATGACGCTTCAAAATGGAACCAATATCACTTCAGAAATTCACCGGTATGCCTGCCGTCTTTTCGAGGAGCTGTGGGATGGCAGAGCGATCCGCCATCTTGGAATCCATACCAGCCGGATACGGGACGGTGCCGATATGCGGCAGATAGATATGTTTGATGCCACAGATTATGAAAAGCTGAAAAAAATGGACGGAACTGTGGACCGGATACGAAGGAGGTACGGGGCAGATTCTGTCCGGCGGTCTGCCTTTCTCGGAAGTTCCATTGACCATCTGTCCGGCGGAATTTCCCGTGAAAAAAGGACTGTTGATTATACAAAGATAAGGGTATAATAAAGGTGGTAAGTATGAAGATAGAAATTGGGACAGCTATGCAGCATGGCGATGAGGGAAGGCTGACAGGAAATCTGGAAGAGATCGCCTGCGGTGTATGGTTTACCAGCAGGGGCACAGCCATTCCCAAACTGGTAAAATATCAGGATGAAACGGGAATCATTCACAGCCTGGGACCCATTCGGGTGCTGTCAAGAGAAAAGAAATATTACTGCGGAATACCCATTCAGGAATACCGGTGCAGCACGGTCATCGGAAACCGGGAGATTCTGTTTCGAATGTATTATTACATGGAGACAAACTGCTGGAAACTGAGATGGGAGCAGACATGAGCTTCAAAAAACAGCTCTGAAATCCGGCGCGGAATATACCCAGCTGAGCCTGTTTTAAAGCCGGTATGATTTAAAGCCGGTTTTTATCGCCCCATTCACACATTCCGTCCAGGATTGGAATCAGAGATCTGCCCCGTTCTGTCAGGCTGTATTCCACCTTGGGAGGTATCTGGGGATATTCTTCCCGGTGAACCAGCTGATCCGCTTCCAGCTCCTTTAAGGTGGAGCTGAGCGTCTTATAGGAGATTTCTCCGATATATTTCTTCATTTCATTAAAACGGACGACTCCAAATTCCATCAAAGTATAGAGAATTGTCATCTTATATTTTCCATTGATCAGCGAAAGAGTATAACTGAATCCGGTGGTGCTTAAGGATTCATTTGAAATGCAGCGTTTTCCCATATGGCACTTTCCTCCAGATAAGTATTGAACGTTAGTGTAAGTACCGCACTTTTATGTGCGTACTTGATTCTTTTTTTATTCTGGTTATGATTATAATATAAGAAAAAAATCAAGTCAACGCTATGAGAGACAGAAGGAGGATTATTTATTATGGGTAAGAAAATCGTTGTGATCACAGGAAGTCCCCGGAAAAAGGGAAACAGCTTTGCCATGACAGAGGCTTTCATTCAGGCGGCTGAGGCCAAGGGACATACCGTAACACGCTTTGACGCGGCAATGAAAAATGTGGGCGGCTGCCACGCCTGCGAGACCTGTTTCAAATCCGGAAAGGCCTGTTCCTTTGATGATGATTTCAATGAGATTGCTCCGGCTATTCTGGAAGCGGACGCAGTGGTATTTTCAACCCCTGTATACTGGTATTCGATTCCCGCCCAGATCAAAGGCATAATTGACAAGCTTTATTCTTTCTGTGTGGCCGGAAAGGAGATCGGAGGCAAGGAATGCGCAGTGATTGCCTGCTGCGAGGAAGAAGATATGACGGTTCTGGATGGAGTGCGGATTCCGATTGAGCGTTCCGCTGCTCTGCTGAAATGGCACATGGCAGGAGAAGTATTGGTTCCGGGTGTGCTGAACATTGGTGATATTGAGAAAACGGACGGCTGTGCCCAGACTGCTGCGCTGGCTGACCGGATCTGAAAAGGTAAAGGAGAGAATCTCATGAGTAAAAAGATTGTGATTTTAAACGGAAGTCCCCGGAAAAACGGAAATACCTCCGCTCTTGTAAAAGCCTTTGCAAAAGGAGCGGAAAGCGCCGGAAATACTGTAACAGAATTTTTCCTGGACCGCATGGATATCCATGGATGCAAGGGCTGCTTCGGCGGACACAGCAGCAGGGAATGTCCCTGCGTGCAGAAGGATGATATGGCGCAGATTTATCCGGCAGTAAAAGAGTGTGATGTGGTGGTTCTGGCCTCTCCCTTATACTACTGGAATATGAGCGGACAGCTCCGGACAGCTGTGGACCGGCTGTTTGCGCTGGAGGAAGGAGATGTAAATCTTCTCCGGGGCCATGACAGATCCTGCGCGCTTCTGATGGCAGCGGAGGGCCATGGATTTGATGATGTTCTTCTGTATTACAATCATCTGGCTGAGCATCTCAGGTGGAAAAACCTGGGCGCTGTGCTGGCCGGAGGGAACTGCGATACGGGAGATATCGCAGGCAAACCGGAGCTGGAGCAGGCCGAAGAGCTCGGAAAATCCATTCAGTAAACAGCTTTAAACAGCTTCTTGTACCCAGACGCCAGAAATGATATAGTGATATTGCAGGATTTGAATAAAAATACATTTTACAGTGCATAAAGGAGTACAGGACAGCAGTATGGAAATCCGGGTATTGAGATATTTTTTGATGGCAGCGAGAGAAGAGAATATTACCAAAGCGGCAGAACTTCTGCATATTACCCAGCCGACTCTTTCCCGGCAGCTGATGCAGCTGGAAGAGGAACTGGGCACAAAGCTGTTTAACCGCAGCAGCCACAGCATCCGGCTGACGGAAGACGGAATGCTTTTGAAAAGCAGAGCTCAGGAACTGGTCCAGCTTGCGGACAAGACAGAAAAGGAATTCCGTCATAAGGAAGAGGAATTGTCCGGAAGCATCGCAATCGGAAGCGGTGAGACCGACAGCATGCAGGAGCTGGCGGAAATAATCCGGGCCTTTCAGGAGAATTATCCTCTTGTCCAGTATGATCTGTATACTGCTACGGCAGATGAGATCAAGGACAGACTGGATAAAGGGCTTCTGGACATCGGCCTACTTACGGAGCCGGTGGATATTATGAAGTACAGCTTTATCCGTATGAGGCAAAAGGAGACATGGGGGCTTCTTGTTCGAAGGGATTCCGCTCTGGCTGAGAAGGCTGTGATTCGGCCGGCGGATCTGCTGGAAGATCCGGTGTTTCTGCCCGGCCGTGCCCTCGTAAAAAATGAGGTGGAAGGATGGCTGGGTGACTATTATGAGCAGATTCATATAGCCGGAACCTATAATCTGATCAACAACGCTGCTGTAATGGTTCGAAATCATATTGGTGTGGCTTTCTGTTTCCAGCTCCACTCCCAGTTCGATGATTTAAAATATATTCCGATTACTCCGCAGATAGAGACTGGCGCTGTGACAGTCTGGAAAAAGGATCAGATCGTATCCCGGACTACCCATCAGTTTATCAGCTTTATCAAAGAGTATCGGGAAAGACAGAATCCCTGATTTGAAGATTCATTTATTTGTATCTGAGCGGCTGCCTTGAACTGCCGCTTAGTTTGCGCCACAGATTCATTCTGCGGCGCTTTTTTGCGCGGTAAGAACCAGATATGCCAACGGGGCATGCTTCGAAATGAAAAACAGGTATTAGACCTGCCGGAACCACAATGTTATATTGAAATCAGACAAAACTCTGTCGGGAGGTGGAATACGGCATATGACAATCGATGAAGCAAGTGAACGCTATCAGATTCCAATGGAGATATTGAGAGAATATGAATCCTGGGGACTGTGCGGAACAGTCAAAAAAGTTATGGGCGCATGGCAGTATGATGACCAGGATCTGGAACGGCTGAGCCTGATTATGACACTGCATGATATTGGATTCAGCAACGCGGAAATGGAAGAGTATATGCGTCTTCTGCTTGAAGAAAAGAACACAGAAAAGCAGAGGATGGAAATGCTGGACCGGCGCCGCGGGACAGCCCTTGATGAGATTCATTTCCGGGAAAAACAGCTGGAACGGCTGGACTATCTGAGGTTCAAGATTCAGAAAAAGAAAGGGGAACGCGGATGAGAAGAAAGACAGGCTTATGGATTGCAGGCATGCTTCTGCTTCTTGGGCTTACAGCCTGCTCCGGCAGGGAATCGGCTGTGGACAGCGGAGAAAACGAGACGGCGGATATTCAGACAGAAAGCGAAGCCCTGGCAGGGCAGGAGGCGGCAGACACTCAAGCCGGAAGCACAGAAGATGAAAATACAGAGGCAGAGGAGGAAAACATTTTGGCAGAGACAGAAAACAGACAGATTCGCGTACTGACAGCGGAAGGAGGCACAATCCTGTTTGAACTGAATGACAGTTCAGCTTCCGGGGATTTGTATGCGCAGCTTCCGCTCACCGTACAGATAGAAGATTTCAGTACCAATGAAAAGATTTTTTATCCGGAGGAGCTGGATATTTCGGACACACCGCAGGCTGGAATGGCAGTCGGGACTCTGGCGTACTATGCGCCCTGGGGTGACGTGGTCATGTTTTACGGAGAATACAGCGAAAATCCGTCCCTGTACGAACTGGGACATGTAGTGTCAGGAGAAGAACTGATCCCGGACCTGTACGGTTCCGTAACAATAGAAGCGGCGGATTAAGCAGGCAGATTCAGGAGTATGAACTGATTAAATTTTAATAAAAATGTTATGTGTTTCATGTATTTCAGGCGATAAAGAACAGGCATTTTACTTACGTCTTAATCCGGCTTATAATCACATTATAGAGCAAAAGGAAAAGGCAAAAGGAGGAGGCAAAGATGAAATATACGAAGCTTGGAAATTCGGATCTGGAAGTATCGCGTATCTGCATGGGATGCATGGGCTTTGGGGATGCCAGCAATGGGCAGCACAGCTGGACGCTGGACGAGGAACATTCCCGGGAAATTATCCGGCACGGACTGGATCTGGGCATCAATTTCTTTGATACGGCAGTTGCTTATCAGAGCGGTACCAGCGAGCAGTATCTGGGGAGGGCCCTTAAGGATTTCGCCAAAAGAGATGAGGTGGTAGTAGCCACCAAATTTCTTCCCAGGACGCCGGAGGAGATAGAAGCAGGCGTGACAGGACAGAAGCATATTGAGCGTATGATCGATACCAGCCTGAAAAATCTGGGAATGGATTATGTGGACCTGTACATTTATCATATGTGGGACTATGAGACGCCCCTTTATGATATTATGGAAGGGCTGAACCGGATTGTAAAGGCCGGAAAAGCCCGTTATATCGGAATCTCCAACAGCTTTGCCTACCAGCTGGCGAAAGCGAACGCGCTGGCGGACAAGGAAGGCTTTGCGAAATTTGTTTCGATTCAGGGACATTACAACCTGATTTTCCGGGAGGAAGAGCGGGAGATGGCAAGACTCTGTGCGGAAGATAACATTGCCATGACTCCTTACAGCGCTCTGGCAGGCGGCCGTCTGTCCAGACGCCCCGGTGAGACCACCAGGCGGCTTCAGGAAGACAGCTATGCCAGATTCAAATATGACGCCACAGCCAGTCAGGATGAGATCATCATAGACCGGGTGGCAGAGCTGGCTGACAGACGGGGTGTTTCCATGACAGAAATCTCCCTGGCCTGGCTTCTGACCAAGGTGACTGCTCCTGTGACAGGCGCCACAAAATCTCATCATGTGGAGGGAGCAGCGAAAGCTGTGGATCTGGAGCTGACCCCGGAAGAAATCACGTATCTGGAGGAAGCTTATGTGCCTCACCGGCTGGTAGGCGTGATGGCTCAGAATACGCCGGCGGCGGCAAAAGAGAAGCACGTATGGTCCACTGGCAGCCAGACCATCGAAAAGGCGTAACAGGCGGAAACGTAACGAAACAAAGAAGAAAGGGGCATTCAAAATGAATTACAGAGAGACAGATCCGGAGTTCGCGGAACGGCTAGAGCATTTCATGTTTGAGGAAGTGGTAAATGAGGAAGGACAGCAGCTGGATGATATCACCTGCCACATGGCAATTCTGGCGGCGCTGCTGGGATGCCAGGGAATCGAGGAGTTCCGGCTGGAACTGGGCCGGGCCCTGGGGGCAGGACTTACCCCGGTTATGATCAAAGAGGTGGTCTATCAGGCAGTGGACTATCTGGGAATCGGAAGAGTCCGTCCTTTCCTGGACGCGGTAAATGAGGAACTGACCAGACGGGGCGTAAAGCTGCCCCTGGAAGGCCAGTGCACCACAACCATGGAAAACCGTCTGGAAAAGGGCATTGACATCCAGGCCGAAATTTTCGGAGAGCATATGCGGGAGGCCTGGAAGACCGGGCATATCAACCGCTGGCTGGCGGACAACTGCTTTGGAGATTATTACACCCGTACCGGCCTCAATCTGGCCCAGAGAGAGATGATTACCTTCTGCTTTCTGGCGGCTCAGGGCGGCTGTGAACCGCAGCTTACTGCCCATGCCCAGGGCAACATGAATCTGGGAAATGACAAGGAATTTCTTTTAAAGGTAGTTTCCCAGTGCCTTCCCTATATCGGATATCCCAGAAGCCTGAATGCGGTGTCCTGCATCAATAAGGCAGCTGAGAATTGAAAAAGAAGTTGCAATCACAGGTCTTTGATTATACAATATTGCTCGGAGAGGAATCCATCTGCTGGCTCCTCTCCGAGTTTTCGTTTGAAAGACTATAATGAACAAATCGGAAAAGACAGATGAGGAGAAGACCTATGATACGACTCTTTAAGCGGCACAAGATTACCTGCCTGCTGCTTCTGGTACTGATATATCTGATAGCGGGAGCTGTGGCTCCTTTTTTCTCATATCAGAAGATAAAGGAGGATACAGTAAAACAGACCGCTTCCAAAAGCTACCGCATGGACGGAACAGGTCCTGAGCGGGCCGCCCTTCTGGAGACAAACATGAGCGCCTGGGAGGAGCGTATGCGCCTTCTAAGCCAGGCAGAGGACCGCATCATTCTTTCCACCTTTGATATGCGGGAGGGAGAGAGCACCAGAGATATCCTGGCTGTCCTTCTGGCCAAAGCAGAGGAAGGCGTGGACATCCGGATTCTGGTAGACGGCGTCAGCGGAGCGGTCCGCATGGAAGGCCGGGAGCTTTTCTATGCTTTATCTTCCCATCCCAATGTGGAGATCCGGATTTACAATCCCATCAATCCTCTGACACCCTGGAAACTGATGGGACGGATGCACGATAAATATGTGATTGTGGATGAAAAAGCCTATCTTCTGGGCGGCCGCAATACCTTCGATTATTTTATCGGAAACTATACGAAAGAAAATGTAAGCTATGACCGGGAGGTATTGATCTATAATACAGAGCCAGGTAATCCGGATACCTCTTTAAAAGAGCTGGAAGCCTATTTTGAAAGCGTCTGGAATCTGGATGTCTGCAGACCCTTCCACGATAATGAGGCGCTGGCAGAAAAGAAAAAGGTAAAAGAGGAAAGAGCGCTTCTGGAAGAACGGTACGCAGAGTTGACGGCGGAATATCCCGAGCTGTTTGACGGCTCCTGGGACTATGAGGCGCATACATATGAAGCAGGGAAAATCACCCTGCTGTCCAATCCTACTCATATCTACGGCAAGGAACCGGTGCTTTTCTATGAGCTGACTGAGCTGATGAGCCAGGCTGAGGAGCGGGTGGTATTCCAGTCTCCCTATGTGGTCTGCAATTCCTGGATGTATGAACGTCTGGCCGGGCTTGCCGAGACAGTTCCGGATATCCGGATTCTGTTGAACTCAGTGGAAAACGGAGACAATTTTGTAGCTTCCAGTGATTACCTGCGTCATAAGGATGAAGTAGTCGCCACAGGAATCCAGCTTTATGAATATGACGGAGGCATTTCCAATCATGGAAAAAGCGTGCTGATTGACGGGGATCTGTCTGTCGTGGGTTCCTATAACCTGGATCTGCGGAGCACCTATCTGGATACGGAGCTGATGCTGGTAGTGCAGAGCGAAGGGCTTAATCAGGAACTGGACGGCTATCTGAAAGCCATGGAGGAGGACTCCCGGAAAATCATTGACGCGGATACCTACACAGCGCCAGAGCATCTCGAGATCCAGACAGCTCCCCTTTGGAAGCGGACTGCCTGGGCAGTATTCGGCCTTGTGATTCAGCCCTTCCGTTGTCTGGTCTGAAAACACTTGCAGGAATCTGCGGAATCAGTTACTATGTCAGAAGAATAAAAATACCCCCGCAGGCCCGGGGCATGATATTGGAAAGCATGAGGAAAGAGAAATGAACAATTACGCGGAAATTCAGGCAGAGGCTCCGGCCGCGGA
Source organism: uncultured Merdimonas sp. (assembly GCA_944375745.1). Taxonomy (GTDB): domain Bacteria; phylum Bacillota; class Clostridia; order Lachnospirales; family Lachnospiraceae; genus Laedolimicola. The sequence goes on along the minus strand of CALWAV010000069.1, from coordinate 10,302 downwards.
GCCGGAACGCCAGTATTATTTTATAGAAATATGCAGACAGAAAGTACAGGAGGAAAGCCGGATGCTTGGCCGTCCTCTGACTTTTTGCGTAACCACCTTCGGCTGTCAGATGAATGCCAGGGATTCTGAGAAGCTTGCCGGAATTCTGGAACAGGTGGGTTATCAGCCGGCGGAAGAAGAGAATGCGGATTTTATCATCTACAATACCTGCACCGTCCGGGAAAACGCAAATCTGAAGGTTTACGGCCACCTGGGGCTTCTGAAGCACCGGAAAAAAGAAAAGCCCCGCTTACGGATCGCCCTCTGCGGCTGCATGATGCAGGAGTCTGAGGTCATCGAAAAGCTGAAAAAAAGCTATCGTTTTGTGGATCTGATTTTCGGCACCCACAATATTTTCAAATTTGCAGAACTTCTGGCTGAAAGCCTGGAATGCGGAGGACAGATCATAGACATCTGGAAGGGAACCGATCAGATCGTGGAAGATCTGCCTGTGGAGCGCAAATATTCCTTCAAATCCGGCGTCAATATCATGTTTGGCTGCAACAATTTCTGCAGCTACTGCATCGTGCCTTATGTGCGGGGACGGGAGCGGAGCCGGAAGCCGGAAGACATTCTGAAGGAAATCCGGACCCTTGCCGCCGACGGCGTCACGGAAATCATGCTGCTGGGCCAGAATGTGAATTCCTACGGAAAGACTCTGGAAGAGCCCATGTCCTTTGCGAAGCTTCTGAAAAAAGTAGAAGAAATCGAAGGAATCCGCCGGATCCGTTTTATGACCTCTCATCCCAAAGATCTTTCTGATGAACTGATTGAAGTCATGCGGGATTCCAAAAAGATCTGCCGCCATCTGCATCTGCCGCTTCAGTCGGGCAGCACCCGGATCCTGAAAGCCATGAACCGACGTTATACGAAGGAGCAGTATCTGGAGCTGGCAGAAAAGATACGAAAAGAGATTCCGGACATCTCACTGACTACAGATATTATTGTAGGTTTCCCGGGAGAGACAGAAGAGGATTTCCAGGAGACGCTGGATGTGGTGCGCAAAGTGCATTATGACAACGCCTATACCTTTATCTATTCCAAGAGAACCGGAACGCCGGCCGCTTCCATGGAAGAACAGGTGCCGCCGGAGGTGACCAAGGACCGGTTCGACCGGCTGCTTGCTCTTGTACAGGAACAGGCAAAGGAGCAGACTGCCCGGTTTGCCGGTACTGTGCAGGAGGTGCTGGCAGAAGAAGTAAATGACCACAAGCCTGGATATCTGACCGGAAGAATGAGCAACAATCTCCTGGTACATTTTCCGGGAGACGCTTCACAGATCGGAGAATATCTGACAGTCCGCCTGGAAGAATGCAAAGGCTTCTATTATATGGGAAGCGTTGTGTGACAGATGACAGCCAGGGAAAACTGTGCTATACTGGACAGAGAAAAAGTCATAGAAAACAGAGGAAGAAACCATGGAAATGAAGCGCTGCTGTCTGAGGCATCCCTATCTTTCATTTAAAACCCAGAACGGCTTTTCTTTTGGAGGAAGCCAGACCTGGTGCAGTTCCCGGACCCTGCAGAAATATGGCTGCGGAGTGGTGGGAATGGGAGATGTGCTGCTGTATATGGGACTTCACAGGCCCTCCTGCAGCACAGATCTGCAGTATGGAATCGAGAGAGAGGACGGAATGCTGTCCACTCCGCGGTATGAGCGTTATCTGAGAAGGCTTCGGAGGAAATATCTTGGAATTATTCCAGGATTCGGCGTTCCGGGATTTCTGGTTCCCCTGGCTATGAACCGCTATTTCCGTCATTACAGAATGGATTTCTGGGCCAGATGGTGCGTCAGCCATACAAAGCTGTACCGGCGGATTGAGGAAAGCCTTGCAAAAGATCTTCCTGTGCTTCTTGCCATTGGTCAGAATATTCCCTTCTGGGGAAAGCATAAGCTCAGCCTCTGCCGCCAGGAAAACGGGAAATACCTTCCGGCCGCAGAGGTGAAAGCCCACTTCGTAGTTGTGACCGGTCTGGAAAACGGCTATCTTCAAGTATCTTCTTGGGGAAGGGAATACTATATTTCCTGGCAGGAATATGTCAGCTACGTGAAAAAGCACAGTAGTTTTCTGGTCAGCAATATCTGCCTGGTTGCAGAAAAGAAAAAGAAGGGAAAAGGCTGGCACAAAAAAGGAGAGCTATGAACAGTTTTTTTGCAATGATGTCCCGGATGAAATACATTGACCGCTGGGCGCTGATGCGTAATTCCAGACAGGAAAACTTAAGCGAGCACAGTCTGGAGGTGTCTATGATTGCCCATGCTCTGGCAGTGATCGGAAATTCCTGTCTCGGGAAAAATCTGGACTCTCAGAAAGCGGCAGTGCTTGGAATGTATCATGATGCCACAGAGATTATCACAGGGGATATGCCCACTCCGGTAAAGTATTACAATAAGCAGATCAAGGATACTTATAAAGACATTGAGCATCAGGCAGCCCACACGCTTCTTTCTATGCTGCCGGACAGCATGCGCGATGCCTACCGGGGAATTTTTGAGAAGCAGGAAGAGGACGAATATCTGTGGAAGCTGGTTAAGGCGGCAGATAAACTGTCCGCCTATATTAAGTGTATTGAGGAAGAGCAGGCAGGAAACCGGGAGTTTACAAGCGCAAAGGAAATGGCTTTGAATCACATCCGAAAGCTTCAGCTTCCGGAGACAGAGCTTTTTCTGGAATATTTTATAGATGCGTACGGAAAAAATCTGGATGAACTGACAGGAGGAGAAGTATGAGTGACGACAGAAATTATGGCTTCTGTCCCCGCTGCGGAGCTTTGATGCAGAACGGAGTGTGCAGAAGCTGCGGGTATACAGACCATTCGTCTTCGGGCGGAAGCTCAGGCGGAGCAGCTAATGGAAGTTATGGCGGAGAAAACGGACAGCAGCAGTATCAGCCGCGGCCGCCCTATGTCCAGAGCGGCCCGTACACACAGAGCGGCCCTTATCCCCAGGGAACTCCTTATGTTCAGGCCGTGGAGCGTAAGAAGAGCCGCAAGGGTCTGATTATCGCTCTGAGCGTTATCGGCGCTGTGATCCTGCTGACAGGGTTGATCCTATCCATTGTTTTCTTCTTCAGGGCACTTGGCAGAATCCCGGACGCGGCAGATTCCCAGTATCATGATGGCTATAACGACTACTACGATGACTATGGGGATTATGATTCCGGTTATTATGTGCCCAGCGAGGACGATCCCTATTACAGGGAAATCACAGACTCCACAAGCACAGATCTTTCTTATGAAATCTCCTGGATCGTGGATTCCATTACTCCGGATGATACGGAGAATTACTGCACCTATTATTCCACCTATCCGATTCTGGAGAGCGGCGAAACAGACTACAGCACTGTCAACAGCCGCATTGAGACCGCGGCTTTGGAGTATAAAGAAAGCTATAAGGATTATCCGGGCGGCTGTTCCACCCTTGGCTATGTCACCTATATGGACGAGACCATGATCAGCGTGGTATTTCAGCACAGCCTTTACGAGGACAATGGTACCAGGCCCCGGATTTCGGCAGTGACCTTTGAACTGGAGACAGGACAGGAGATGCGGCCGGAACAGATGACTGAGATAAATGAGGAGCTGGTCATGCGCTTCCGTGCCCAGAATACCGTACAGAACGGGGCAGTGGATTTTGTAGACAATGCCAGTGATGAAGAACTGCTGGCTCTGCTGAGTGATCCGGACGCCGGGGTTTATTTCTATTCTCCTGTCGGGCTGGAAGTGGGATTTAATTACGAAAGCGATGAATATGGAGGCGGATGGGTCAGTGTGACTTTAAAGGATCAGACTCTGTAAAAAAGTCTGCGGGACTGGCCGCGCGCTTCTGAAAAGAAAGATACAAGAGGAAATACTATCATGATGAAAATAGGAAGCCACATTTCTTCAGCCAAAGGCTATGAAGCGATGGGAAAACAGGCATTGAAGCTGGGCGCAAGCACTTTTGCGTTTTTTACCCGCAATCCAAGAGGAGGAAGCGCAAAAGCCATTGACCAGACAGATGTACAGAAGTTCCTGGACCTCTGGAAGGAAAAGGGATATGGAAAAATCGTGGCTCACGCGCCCTATACCCTGAATCCCTGTTCTGATAAGCCGGAGGTGCGCAGATTTGCGAAGGAAGCCTTCTCCGAGGATTTGGAGCGCATGGAGCATACACCGGGAAATTACTACAATTTTCACCCGGGAAGCCATGTGGGACAGGGAGCAGAAGCCGGAATCCGCATGATTGCGGAGCTGCTGAATGAATGCCTGTACGAAGATATGACCACGACGGTCCTTCTGGAGACTATGGCCGGAAAGGGCAGCGAGATCGGAAGAAATTTTGAGGAGCTGCGCGCCATCCTGGATCAGGTTTCCCTTTCGGATAAAATGGGAGTCTGCCTGGATACCTGCCACGTGTGGGACGGAGGCTATGATATTGTCACAGACCTGGACGGCGTGCTGGAGGAGTTTGACCGGATTGTGGGTCTGGAGCGCCTGAAGGCAGTTCATATCAACGACAGCATGAATGGACTGGGCAGCCATAAAGACCGGCATGCCCGGATAGGAGAGGGACATATCGGCTGGGAGGCCTTTGTGCGGATCATCAACCATCCGGCTCTCCGGGAACTTCCCTTTATTCTGGAGACTCCCAACGATGACCCAGGCTGGACCAGGGAAATCGCCATGCTGCGGGAGGCATACCGAGAAGAGCTGTAAGCCGTAGAACGGGAAGAGTCAAGACATCATCATAAAAGAAGAATGTTACAGAAAAAAGCCATCCGCCTGAGCAGGAGTAATCCTGCCGGCAGGGATGGCTTTTCTATGCTTTAGTTAATACAATTTATGTGATTATTTTTCTTTCTCATCCTTTTTCTCTTCCTGAGAATCATCCTGCTGCGTCTCTTCCGAAAGCTTGGTGACAAGGACCTGCTCGATCCGCTTGTCCTGAATCTTCTGAATCTCAAAGCGGAGCCCGTCAAGCTCTACCGTCTGCAGGTCATTTTCCTCGGGAATATAGCCCAGCTCATCCAGCAGAAGACCGGATATGGTATCGTGGCTTTCAGATTCCAGCTCCGTATCCAGCTCATCATTCAGGTCATTGATGGTGACCAGACCCTTCAGCAGCCAGGTATGATCGTCGATCTCCTCGATCTTCGGCTCGTCATCATCATCGCCGGTATCATCGATGGGTCCCATCACTTCCTCTACCAGATCCTCAATGGTTACGATTCCGGAAAATCCGCCGTATTCATCAATCAGAACAGCGATATACTGATGGGATTCCTGAAGTTCCTTGAACAGTTCATCAATATTTTTGCTCTCCAGCACAAAATACGGTTTATGAAGCAGGGAACGGATATCCACATGCTCAAATCCGCAGCGTCTTGCCTCCAGAATAAAGTCCTTGATATACAGAATACCGATGATATTGTCGATATCTTCTTCGTATACGGGAATTCTGGAATGGCGGGTGGCCAGCATCTCATCCAGATAAGAGGTGAGCGGCTCATCCACGTCGATGGCGTAGACATCGGTACGGGAGGTCATAACTTCCCGTGCCAGAATATCATCGAACTCAAATACAGAGTCCAGCATCTCAGATTCATATTCATCAAATACACCGGTCTCCACGCCGTTTTCAATCAGGGCGCGGATCTCTGCTTCCGATACTTTTTCTTCCGACACTTCATCGTGCATTCCCACCAGACGGAGCACCAGTCCTGTGGATACCGAGAGCAGCTTTACGATCGGTGATGTAATTTTCGAAAAAACGCGAATCGGGCCGACTACAAACATACTGAAAGATTCGGCCTTCTGCTGAGCGATACGCTTTGGCACCAGCTCTCCTAATACCAGGGTAAAATAGGAAAGGATCAGAGTAATGATAACTACGGACAGGGTATCGCTGTTGGGGATATGTAAATTCACCAACACAGCTTCCAGCCTTTTGGAAATACCGGTAGCGGCAGAAGCACTGTTGAAAAATCCTGCCAGTGTAATCACGATCTGTATCGTAGAGAGAAAACGTGAGGGTTCTTTTAAAAGCTCCAGGACCTGGGCAGCCTTTTTGTTGCCCTCCTCGGCTTTTTGCGACAACTTGCTGGGGCTGGCGGATACAAGCGCCATCTCCGCGCCGGCAAAAAATGCATTCAATGCCGTCAGAAATACAAGCAATAACAGCTGCAGCCATAAATTGTCAGGGTCAGAATCCATAGAAATAAAACCTCCTGCTAAAAAAGAAAATATATATAACGCTTCCAATTCTATCACAGATTTTCCTGACTCTCAAGAATTTTTTAATTTTTCTTGAATTTGTTGTTTTTTACTCTACCAGACGGTATAATATTGATAAAGATTTACAAGCGATGCCGGCCTGACGGCAGACAGAATATTCATAAGGAGATGAGACAATGAAGCTGACGTTTCTTGGCGCGGCCCATGAGGTCACGGGAAGCTGTCATATGCTGGAAGCCTGCGGCAAGATCATGCTGGTGGACTGCGGTATGGAACAGGGGCCTGATATTTATGAAAATCAGGATATTCCCGTGGACGCTGCCCGTATCGATTATGTATTTCTGACACACGCGCACATTGATCATTCGGGACTTCTTCCCCTTCTTTATAAGAGAGGGTTCCGCGGTTCCATTTTTACAACCTACGCAACCTGGGATTTGTGCGATATTATGCTTCGCGACAGCGCGCACATTCAGATGTTCGAGGCAGAGTGGAGAAACCGAAAGGCAAAAAGATCGGGAAAACCGGAATACGTTCCTCTGTATACCATGGAAGACGCAGATGGAGCCATAAAGCTGTTCTGCGGCTGTCCCTATGGAGAACGGATTCAGATTACAGAGGGGATCGAGATCCGCTTCACAGATGTGGGGCATCTGCTCGGTTCGGCCTGCATTGAAATCTGGCTGAAGGAAGGCCAGGAAGAGACAAAACTTCTGTTCTCCGGTGATATCGGAAATGTGCATCAGCCTATTTTAAAGGATCCCCATACGGTAGATATGGCCGACTATGTGATTATGGAGTCTACCTATGGAGACAGAAGCCATGGGGAGAGACCGGATTACATCGGCACCCTGACCAGAATTCTTCAGGAGACTTTTGACCGGGGCGGCAATGTGGTGATTCCCTCCTTTGCGGTAGGACGAACCCAGGAAATGCTGTATTTTCTCCGGGAAATCAAAAATAAGGGCCTGATAAGCGGCCATAACGGCTTCAAGGTGTACGTAGACAGCCCGCTGGCAGTGCAGGCTACTACCGTATTCAATAAAAACATGTACGAATGCTTCGATGAGGAAACGCTTGCCCTTGTAAAAGCAGGAGTCAATCCCATCAGCTTTCCGGGTTTGAACCTGTCCATTACCAGTGATGAGTCCAAGGCCATCAATTTTGAGGAAGAGCCCAAGGTCATCATCTCTGCTTCAGGCATGTGTGAGGCCGGGCGTATCCGCCATCATCTGAAGCATAATCTCTGGAGGCCGGAATGCACCATACTGTTTGTGGGCTATCAGGCGGTGGGAACTCTGGGCCGGACCCTGGTAGAAGGGGCAAAGGAAGTAAAGCTTTTCGGAGAGCCTGTGGAGGTCCGGGCCCATATTGAGGTTCTGGCAGGCATCAGCGGCCATGCGGATAAGCAGGGACTGATACACTGGGTGGAAGGCCTTCGTACAAAACCCCGGCGCGTCTTTATCGTGCACGGGGAGGATCAGGTCTGCGACAGCTTCGCGGAATGCCTGCGCAGCGAATACGGCTACAGCACAGCGGCGCCTTACAGCGGAGAAAGCTGGGATCTGGCATCTAATGCCCGTATCACAGAGGGCAACCGGGAACGGAACAGAATAGTATCCAAGGCAGGCAAGACTTCTACAGTATACGACAGGCTGGTGGACTGCGGAAAGCGTCTAATGGGCCTGATTGAAAAGAGCAAAGGGCTGGCCAATAAGGATCTGGCCAAATTTGCCGACCAGATACAGGCTCTTTGCGAAAAATGGGAAAAATAACGGGGGACAAAGAAAACATGGACACAAATGAAAAACAGCATTTGACTCCGGCGCAGCGCCGCCGGAAAATGGAACTGAAAAAGAAACGGCAGAAAGAGCTTCAGCGCCGGAAGAGACGGAAAAAGATTCTGATTGGCGCAGGGATCGCAGTCTGCGTGGTCATTCTTGCGTTTTCTGTTTTTCAGGTCGTAAATTTTATCGGATCAGGCTCTTCAAAGATCTCCGCCAAAGGTGATACCTTTGTGATAGCGCTGGATCCAGGCCACGGCGGAGAAGATACCGGTATGAGCAATGGCGAAGCAGTAGAGAAAGAGATTGATCTGAAAATCTGCTCCAAGCTGAAAATCATGCTGGAAAGCCAGGGATACCAGGTCGTGCTCACAAGGGAAGAGGACAGCCGCCTTTCAAAAGAAGAAAGGGTTTCCATTGCCAATGAATCCGGGGCAGATCTGCTGGTAAGCGTACACTGCAATTATTCAGAGAGTGACGGGGAGCTTTCCGGAGCCGTCAGCTGCTATCAGGAGGGAGACAGAAAAAGCAGGACTCTGGCAGAAAACATTCAGGCACAGCTGATAGAGGAGACCGGCGCCGCGGATGGAGGATACATGGCTGGCGATTACACGATTCTGAACGATACGGATATGCCGGCTGTCCTGGTTCAGCCCGGTTACCTCAGCAATGCAGATGAGGCGGCCAGCCTGGCAGATGACAGTTATCAGAATGACACAGCCAAGGGAATCGCCTACGGAATCATTGCAAGCCTGGACAGAGGATAAAAGAGGCGAAAGGGGAAAGAAGAATATCATGCTGAAGAATCTGGTTTTGAAAAACAGAAGCTATCGGGGGTATGACAGCTCTTTCCAGTTTAAGCGGGAAGAACTGCTGGAGCTGGTGGATTTGACCCGTTATACCGCTTCCAGTGTCAATGAACAGCCTCTGAAATATTATATTGCCTGTGAAAAGGAAGAAACGGCGGAAATTCTCCCGCTGACCATGTGGGCCAAGGCACTGAAGGATATCCAGCTGCCCCACCCGGGTATGGAACCGTCAGCCTTTATCATTATCTGCCAGGATATGAATATCAGTTCCAATACCACACGTTTTCAGCGGGATGTGGGGATTGCGGCCCAGACCATTCTTTTAGGCGCCGTGGAAAAGGGGCTCGGCGGCTGTATGATTGGCAGTTTCCGGAAACCGGAGCTGAAAAAGCTTCTCAGCCTGCCGGAACATATCGAGCCGAATCTGGTGCTTGCCCTTGGCAGACCTGCGGAAAAAATTGTTCTTACAGAAGTGGGAGAGGATGGAGATACCTCCTATTACCGGGATCAAAATGATACCCACTATGTTCCGAAACGAAAACTGGAAGATATTATTTTATAAATTTGACATTCAGTTTGCTCTTTTTTGGAATTAATTGTCAGATTATAAATTCAGAATTATATATATTGCGCGTTTAATTTTTCTTTTATATTTAATTTATGGTTTGTTTATACTTTTTAGCACTCATTAATTGACAGTGCTAACAATCGGGAGTAATATATAAGCTGTCAAGAGGGAAAGGAAAAGGAACCCGAGAAGGATTCCGGAAGGAGCCTTCGTGATAAGCAGAAAAGTAAATGGTATAAAAGAAAGAGGAGCGATATATATGTTAACACCGAGTGTATTTGGAAAAGATTTCTTTGATGATTTTGATGATATGTTTAATTTCCCGTTCTGGGACGATCGTGATATGAAGAAGATCGAAAAGAAGCTGTACGGCCGCAGAGGCAAAAACATGATGAAGACAGATATTAAAGAGACGGATACAGCATATGAGCTGGAAATGGATCTGCCGGGATTCCAGAAGGATGAAATAAAGGTATCTCTGGATAACGGATATCTGACCATCAGCGCGGCAAGAGGCCTTGATAAGGACGAGCAGGATAAGAAGACCCAGAAGTATATCCGCAGAGAGCGTTACGCTGGTGCCTGCCAGAGAAGCTTCTATGTGGGTGACGCTGTAAAGCAGGAGGATATCAAGGGTGAATTCAAGCATGGTATTCTGAAGCTGACGATTCCGAAAAAGGAAGTACAGCCTGTGGAAGATAAGTCCAACTATATCACCATTGAAGGATAAGATTTATAAAGATGTAAGATCCCAAAAAGGGAGCTGTCGCACTAAATAATTAGTGCGGCAGCACTTTTTTGCAGAGAATAAGAGCCAGGTCTGTGCAAGGCCTGGCTCTTGGTGTAAAATTTATTTATGCGACTAAATAAAATCTTACAGAAAGAT
>CALWAV010000068.1 GCA_944375745.1 uncultured Merdimonas sp. | reverse complement strand
AGTTCAGGGATATCGTAGAATCGGGAAATTTCAAGGAGGAAAAGAGAAATGGCAAGAATTAAAGGCGGTTTAGGCGCTAAGAAGAGACATAACAGAGTATTGAAGCTTGCGAAGGGCTACAGAGGAGCAAGAAGCAAGCAGTATCGTGTGGCAAAGCAGTCTGTAATGAGAGCGCTTGCTACTTCCTACGCAGGAAGAAAAGAGAGAAAGCGTCAGTTCCGTCAGTTGTGGATCGCGCGTATCAACGCTGCGGCCCGTCTGAATGGACTGTCCTACAGCAAGTTCATGTACGGCCTGAAGCTGGCTGAGGTTCAGCTGAACCGCAAGGTGCTGGCTGACATGGCAGTCAATGATCCGGCAGGCTTTGCTACCCTTGCAGAGGTTGCCAAGAGCAAGATTGCATAAGATAATCAGAAAATATGAGGGACTGTCTGTATCCGGCTGGAACAGATGGTCCTTTTGTTTCCTGTTTGACAAACGGAGGAACCGTGCTATAATTAGCAATGTGCAGAAGCGAGTGCTAACAGAAAAACAGGACGCAGGAGCCGGAAGCTCCTGTGAGAAGTGAGAAAGAAGGAAGAATAATGACAGAGATTACGATTATCTCCGGCTTTCTGGGAGCCGGAAAGACGACATTGATCAAAAAGCTTCTGGAAGAAGCTTTTCAGGGCGAGAAGATTGTACTGATTGAAAATGAATTCGGCGAGATCGGCATCGATGGAGGATTCCTGAAGGATTCCGGAATCCAGGTAAATGAAATGAATTCCGGCTGCATCTGCTGCTCTCTGGTGGGAGACTTTGGAACAGCGCTGAAGGAAGTTCTGGACACTTATGCTCCGGACCGTATCCTGATTGAGCCCTCCGGTGTGGGCAAGCTTTCCGATGTGGTAAAGGCAGTGGAAAATGTGGCAGGCAGTATGGACGTCCATATTGACAGCGCCATCGTTGTGGTAGACGGAAAGAAGTGTAAGATGTATATGAAGAACTTTGGCGAGTTCTTCAACAATCAGGTAGAGCATGCGGGTACAATCGTACTGAGCCGTACTCAGAATATGACAGAGGAGAAGCTTCAGGAGACAGCGGCTCTTCTGCGTGAGCACAATGAAAAAGCCACTATGATTACGACCCCCTGGGATCAGCTGAACGGAAAGCAGATTCTGGACGCTATGCATCACGCGGAGCTGGATATGGGAGATCTTCATGACCACGATCAGGAAGAGCATGACCATGATGAAGAGTGCGGCTGCGATCATGACCATGACCACGAAGGCCACGAGCATCACGACCATGACCATGATCATGAAGGCCACGAGCATCATCACGGCCATGATCATGAAGATCACGATCATCATGATCACGATCACGGAGAGGGCTGTACCTGCGGCTGCCATGATCACGACCATCACCATCATCATGATGGGCATCATCACGCGGACGAAGTCTTTACCAGCTGGGGCGTGGAGACGCCGCGGCGCTATGGTACAGAGGAGCTGAAAGCGATTCTGGAGAAGCTCAGCGGTACGGAAGAATACGGCATCATTCTGCGTGCAAAGGGAATTGTTCAGAATACAGCTGGAAGCTGGATGCAGTTTGACCTTGTTCCGGAGGAGTATGAGGTGAGAGGCGGCAGCCCGGATTATACGGGACGTCTCTGCGTCATTGGTTCCAAACTGAATGAGGATGCGCTGAAGAGCCTGTTTCAGGTATAAGAGAGGATAGGATAGCATGAGTCTGGCAAATAAAGTACCTGTTTATCTTGTAAATGGTTTCCTGGAGAGCGGAAAGACCACCTTCATCCAGGAGACCCTGTCGGATCCCTATTTTTCAGACGGCGGAAAGACGCTTCTGATCGCCTGTGAAGAGGGAGAAGAGGAATATGATCTGCATGTGCTGGAATCCTATGACACAGAGCTGGTGCAGGTAGAAGGAAAAGAAGAGTTTACGCCGGAGTTCCTTGAGGAGTGCAGAAAGAAATATAAGCCGACTCAGGTAATGATCGAGTACAACGGCATGTGGGGCATGCAGCTTTTCCGGGAAATGAAGTTCCCCAGAGGCTGGTTCCCGGCCCAGGGCATTACGCTGGTGGACGCAGGCACCTTTGACCTGTATATGCAGAACATGAAATCCATGTTTATGGATATGGCGCAGGATTCTGATCTGGTAATTTTCAACCGCTGTGTGGAGGGTACAAAGGCAGCTTCCTATAAGCGGAATATCCGGGCGGTGAATCCCCGGGCCCAGGTGGAATTTGAGAAGGAAGGCGGAGAGCTGTTTGAGTATGAGGAAGAGCTTCCCTTCGATTTGAATGCTGAGATCATTGATATTGGCGATATTGATTACGGCATCTGGTATGTGGATGCCATGGACCATCCGGAGCATTATGATGGAAAGACGATCCGGTTCAAGGGGCGTGTCATGAAGCCGAGAGGCATTACGCCCGGCTATTTTGTGCCTGGCCGCCGGGCCATGACCTGCTGCGCAGATGATACCATGTTCCTTGGCTTCCTCTGCCGGAGCCAGAATGTGGATAAGCTGAAAAACGGACAGTGGCTGACGGTGACGGCCAAGGTATCTGTACAGAAACGGGAAGAGTATTCCGGAGAAGAAGGGCCGGTGCTTTATACGAAAGCCCTAAAATCGGCCCAGGCCCCGGAAGAAGAGCTGGTATATTTCTGACAGACGGTTTCTGACAGACATCCGGTCCAGAAGCAGCCCGGGACTTTGGGGCTCTCGTCAGTTTATCCTGTCTGCCGGAAAGGGAATTTCCGGCTTTGGATACTGTTCCAGCAGTTTTTTCAGAGTCATGATAGACTCCGAGATAAATTTGTCCTTATGATAGACCAGTTTAAAGGTACGGTTCCATATGTTTTCAGGATCCTGAAGCATATGAATCGTGCCTTTTCTGATCTCATCCTCAATGAGGCGTACGGAAATGACAGCAAGACAGTGGTTGGCAATGACGGCGTGTTTCATGGCTTCCGGAAAAGGAGCCTCTATCAGACAGTGGATAGAGATGTGGTTTCTCTCGAGATATTCTTCAAACAGGGCTCTGGTGCCGCTCCCTTTTTCGCGCATGACAAAATGCAGGCCCTTCAGATCAGAAGGGGAAAAAGTATTCCGGGCGGCGAAAGGATGGCCGGCGCCGCAGGCCAGAACCAGAAAATCTTCTACCAGAGGAAGGCTGATCAGATCAGGACTTTTGACGGCTCCTTCCACAATGCCGGCATCCAGCTCGGAGCGCAGCAGTTTTTCTTCCACGGTCTGTGTATTGCCGATATAGGAAAAGGTGTCAGTGTGAGGCAGCAGTCTCTGGAAATCTTCCAGCAGAGAAGGGAGCATGCAGGTACCGATGGTGACGGTGGCGCCAAGCCGGAAATGCTCAACTTTTGTCTCGCTCTGCATCTGCTGCTCCAAGTCATCGAAGGCATGGACTGCGGCCTTTGCCAGCTTCAGAAGATGAATTCCGGATTCTGTGATATAAAGCCGTTTGGAAAGACGGTCGAAAAGCCGGGTCTCATAATGCTGCTCCAGTTCGCGGATGGCCTGGCTTACGGTGGGCTGTGTCAGATAAAGCTTTTGGGCTGCCAGGCTCATTTTCCCAGTCTCAGCCACAGCAATGAAAATTTTCAGATGGCGGATAGTCATGGTATTTTTCTTTCCCTTTCCGGTGTGAAGCAAAATAAATCAATAGGTATTTTCTATGTTTTTTATAAAATAATATCATTTTTATTATTGATATACAAGTGCTATAATAAAACAAAAGTGCCACGGAAGTGGGCAGGGAATTGTTAATGAAATAACGATACACCGTACATGGAGAGATAAGGGTACAGAAAAAGAAAGGAGAATTTTACCGATGAAAGTATTGATTATCGGGGGAGTTGCGGCAGGAACCAAGGTTGCGGCAAAACTGAAGCGGGAAGACCGCAGCTGTGAGGTTACGATTCTGACAAAGGGAAAGGATATTTCCTACGCAGGCTGCGGGCTTCCCTATTATGTGAGCGGGCTGATTCCCACAAGGGATCAGCTGATTGTGAACACGCCGGAGTCATTCTCGAAGCTGACAGGCGCCAAGGTGCAGACTGAGACGGAAGTGACAGCTGTGGATCCGGCGGCCAAGACAGTGACGGCTGTACATAACGGAGAGACGAAGACCTATTCCTATGACAAGCTGGTCATTGCTTCCGGAGCATCTCCCTTCCGGCCCCAGATCGAAGGCCTTGACCTGGAAAATGTGTTTTTCATGAGAACACCGGATGACGCCATCGCTCTCCGGGCGGCAGTGGAAGCCGGCGGAATCAAGCGGGCAGTGGTGGCCGGCGGCGGTTTTATCGGCCTTGAGGTGGCTGAGAACCTGGCGGACAAGGGCGTTCGTGTGAACGTGATTGATTTCGCGCCTCATGTACTCCCCAATTTCCTGGATCCGGAGATGAGCGAGTATGTGGAAAACAAGATGGCGGAAGCCGGTGTAAACCCCATGACAGGCGTGGCCCTGGAGGGAATTCTCGGTGACGGAAAAGTCGAGAAGGTACAGACCAGCAAGCGGGCAGTGAAAGCAGACGCGGTAGTCATCGCCATCGGTATCCGCCCGAACACTGCATTCCTGGAGGGAACAGGAATTGAAATGTTCAAGGGAACTATCCTGACAGACAAATACATGCGCACAAATGTGGAAGATATCTACGCGGTAGGTGACTGCGCTATGGTGACAAACCGTGAGACAGGAAAACCGGCCTGGTCTCCCATGGGTTCCACAGCCAATATCGCGGGACGTGTTCTGGCTGCTGATATCTGCGGAAAGAACAAAGAGTACGCAGGCGTGCTGGGTACCGGAGTGGCAAAGCTTCCTGGCGGCATCAACGCAGGACGCACCGGCCTTACCGAGACAGCGGCAAAAGAGGCAGGCTATGATGTGATCACAGCTCTTTCTGTAGTGGATGATAAGGCTCATTACTATCCGGGAGCGGGAAACTTTATTATCAAGATGATTGCGGACAAAACCACGCGGAAATTCCTGGGCCTGCAGGTTCTGGGAAGCGGAGCGGTGGACAAGGTGACAGACATTGCCGTCACAGCCATTTCCCTGAATGCTACCGTAGATCAGCTGGAGAACCTGGATTTCGCGTACGCTCCGCCTTTCTCTACAGCGATTCACCCCTTTGCCCACGCTCTGAACGTGCTGCTGAACAAGATGAGCGGAGAACTGGAAAGCTTTACGCCGGCAGAGTATGAGGCGGGAGCGGCGGAAGGATACCGCCTGGTAGACGCTTCTCCCCAGCCCTCCATCAAGGGAGCGCCCTATCTGGATCTGACCAAGATAGACGGAGAGGCAGAAGGCTTCGGAAAAGACGAAAAGCTTTTGATTGTATGCGCAAAAGGAAAACGCGCTTATATGACCCAGAACCGCCTGAAATTCTATGGCTATACCAATACCCGTGTACTGGAAGGCGGCACGACCTTCAATGAAATCGGAGAAGAGGACTAGAGGGAAGCTGTTACAAGGCGTCAGGAAGCGGCGCGGCAAAAGACAGCGCGCCGCTTCTGTGATAGAGGATAAAAACAAGGAGGACTATGAAGTATGGCAACACTGACCATCAGCGCGGCAGATGAAAAAAAGGTAAAGGCCCGCGGATTTTTGAGCAACAAAGGAACTGACAATTTTTCTGCCCGTATTATCACGGTAAACGGAAAGGTTACGGCTGAGCAGCAGAGAGTGATCGCGGAAGCGGCGGAGAAATTTGGAAACGGCACAGTGACCTACACCACACGTCTGACAGTAGAGGTTCCGGGAGTTCCCTATGAGAAGATTGACGAGTTCTGTGAATTTATCGGAAAGGCCGGACTGGTAACCGGAGGAACGGGCTCCAAGGTGCGTCCGGTGGTATCCTGCAAGGGAACTACCTGCCAGTATGGACTTTTGGATTCCTTCGGGCTGTCCGAGGAGATTCACCACAGATTTTATGAGAGATACCGCCAGGTGCTGCTTCCCCATAAATTCAAAATTGCGGTAGGGGGATGTCCCAACAACTGTGTAAAACCGGATCTGAACGATCTGGGCATCATCGGACAGCGGATTCCCAGCTATGATCCTGATGACTGCAATGGCTGCAAGAAGTGCGCCGTAGAGAAGACATGTCCGGTTCACGCGGCAAAAATGGTGGACGGCGTTATGGAGATTGATCCTGATATCTGCAATAACTGCGGACGCTGTGTGGGAAGCTGCCCCTTCGACTGCATTGAGGACGGCACCTACGGCTATAAGATTTACATCGGCGGACGCTGGGGCAAGAACGTGGCGCAGGGAAGAGCCCTTTCCAAGGTGTTCACAGACAAGGAGGAGGCTTTGTCCGTGATTGAGAAGGCAATTCTGCTGTACCGTGAGCAGGGCCATACAGGAGAGCGTTTTTCCACGACCATTGAGCGTCTTGGGTTTGAGAACGTGGAGGCTCAGCTGCTTTCCGATGATATTCTGGCCAGAAAACAGGAGATTCTGGACGCACAGCTGCATCTGACAGGAGGAGCTACCTGCTGATCTGGGAAAGAACCGGAAAAACTTCCTGTACAGCCGGAGCCTGATAAAAAAATTTGTGCAAATTTCTTCTGGACAAAAAATATTTTATCTGGTATGATACTTTCCATAGTAGACAAAGGCAGTTTGCGAAAGCAGGCTGCCTTTTCGCATTTCCGGGG
This sequence comes from uncultured Merdimonas sp., assembly GCA_944375745.1. Taxonomy (GTDB): domain Bacteria; phylum Bacillota; class Clostridia; order Lachnospirales; family Lachnospiraceae; genus Laedolimicola. The sequence goes on along the minus strand of CALWAV010000068.1, from coordinate 25,355 downwards.
AAAAATGTGGAGATACCAGGAAAGCAAAAAGTAATGTGACAGAATAGCGAAAGGATATTTTACAGGGAGGTATCAAGGTATGGACAGTATTGATCTGAGTATTCTGAAATGTCTGAAGGAGAATTCGAGGCAGACGGCCTCGATGATCAGCCAGACCATAAATCTGTCTGTATCGGCTGTAATCGAGCGGATACGGAAGCTGGAGGCCAGAGGGATGATTCAGCAGTACACAGTGGTTCTGGACGAAAAGCAGCTGGGGAACGATCTGACGGTCTTTGTATCTGTGCGTCTGGAGCATCCGAAATTCGGAGAGACCTTTGCCAGGGCGGCTTCTTCCCATCCGAATATTGCGGAATGCTATTATATCGCAGGAGATGTGGACTATCTTCTGAAGATTGTGACGGATTCTTCCCACAGTCTGGAGCTGATTCACCAGGATATCAAGGAGATGCCCGGGGTATCCTGGACAAAGACCCTGTATGTTCTTGCCACCATAAAAAATGATGTTTCCGTGCTGCCGGAAAAAGTGGTGTAAAATACAAAACGGTATAGGAAATATGTCGGAAATCCGGAGGACCGCTCTTATACGGAGAGGACTCCGGATTCTTTTGATCCCGTCAGGGAGAGGTGCGGCAGAAATATTTTTTCCCAGGCACTTGACACTTTCCGGCAGGTGGATTATGCTCACTAGAGAGAGTTTACGGCATAAAGGAGTGAGCACATGAATCTGGACCGGGAAAATATGAAAAAGCTGATGCTTTTGATTACTTTTACCGTTTTCCTTCTGGTGGGTGTTCAGCGCCTGGATGTGGTATTGGGAACGCTGGATGTGGTATGGACGATTTTCTTCCCGTTTGTGCTGGGAAGCGCCATAGCCTTTTTCCTGAACGTTCCCATGTCTTTTCTGGAGAGAACGCTGTTCGGAGAAAAGAGAGAGGAAAAGTGGAAAGAGAAGCTGGCCCGGCCTTTAAGTCTGCTGCTTACGGTCGTTCTTGTGATTGCAGTAATTGTGCTTGTGATTTTTGTGGTGGTTCCGGAACTGAGCTCCACCGTCACCAGTCTGGCGGCCCAGGTGGAGGCGGCCGTTCCCAGAGCCCAGAAATGGCTGAACGGAATCTTTCAGGATAATGAGCAGGTATCAGCCTGGTTTAACAGTATGGAAGTAAACTGGGAGGCCATGGTACAGAGGGGGCTGAATGTACTGCAGACCGGAGCGGAGAGCATTCTGGCTTCCACGGTGCTTGTGGCCAGGGGAATCATCAGTGCGGTCTATACTTTTGTGATTGCTGTGGTATTCTCCTGCTATGTGCTGATTCAGAAGGAAAAACTCCGGATACAGGCCAGAAAGCTTCTGAAGGCCGTATTTCCGAAAAAACATGCGGAAAGGATTTTATATATTTTTTCTCTCAGCTACCAGACTTTTACCAATTTTGTGACGGGCCAGTGTCTGGAAGCTGTCATCCTGGGGACCATGTTTTTTGTGGTTATGAGCATTTTAAGATTCCCCTATGCGCTTCTTGTGGGGGTTCTTGTAGCTTTTACGGCGCTGATTCCCATATTCGGGGCTTTTATCGGCTGCGCTGTAGGCGCTTTTTTGATTCTGGTAGTGAATCCCATGAGAGCTCTGGCGTTTATTATTCTGTTTCTGGTACTGCAGCAGGTGGAGGGCAATCTGATTTATCCCCACGTAGTGGGCAATTCTGTGGGGCTTCCGTCTATCTGGGTGCTGGTAGCCGTCACGGTAGGCGGAAATCTGATGGGGCTTGTGGGAATGCTTATCTTTATTCCCATTGTGTCGGTTCTGTACACGCTGCTGCGCGAATGGGTATACCGGAGGCTGAAAGAGAAAAATATAGAAACAGACGGGGAATAGAAAACCCCGCAGGATATGATATAAGACAGAAAAGAGGGTTTGTGTGAGAGAGATAAAAGCAGGAGAATATTACCGCCATTTTAAAGGAGGCCTTTACCAGGTGACCGGGATTGCGAAGGATGCCGGCACAGAGAGGCCGGTGGTGGTTTATCAGGCTCTGTACGGGGATGAGGAGCTCTGGGTCAGAGATTATGAGGAGTTTGCAAGTGAAGTGGACCGGAGCAAATATCCGGACGCAGAGCAGCAGTACCGTTTTGAAAAGATAGAGGAGCCCAGGGAGACCAATCCTCTGCTTCTGCGTTTCCTGGACGCGGAGACCTATGAAGACAAGCTGGAGCTTTTCCAGTCCTGGGAGGCTTATGTGGATGACCAGCTGCTGGAAAGCATAGCGGTGTCGCTGGATATTGTTCTCGGAGCAGGCAGCACTAAAGAAAAATACAGACAGATTCTGAACTGTCTGAAAACCATGGAACACTTTGAGACAAATCGGTTTCGATAAAGAACAGGGGGAGTAGAAGTGGACATTGTAATCATCGGAGACGGAAAAGTAGGACATAAACTCGCGATGCAGCTGTCCTCGGAGAATTGTAATGTCACGCTGATTGATCAGTGCGAAAAAAAGCTGTCTGATGCGGTAAATGAAATGGATGTATCCTGTGTGGCAGGTGACGGCGGCAGCGCGGAGGTGCAGAAGAAGGCGGATGTGCCGGGAGCAGATCTGGTCATTGCCTGTACATCCACAGATGAGATGAATCTGTTCTGCTGTCTTCTGGCCAGAAGACTGGGGGCGAAGCAGACCATCGCGAGAGTGCGGAACCCGATTTACGCCGGGCAGATGCATCTGCTGAAGGACGATTTGAAACTGAGCATGGCTGTGAATCCGGAGCTGGCGCTGGCAGAGGAAATCTCCCGGGTGCTGATTTTCCCATCGGCTGCGAAAATCGAGACCTTCGCCAAGGGCCGGGTGGAGCTGGTGGAGGTGCTTCTGACAGAGAAAAGCGTGATTAAGGGAGTTCCGTTAAGCGGCCTTTATAAAAAATACCAGATCAAAATGCTGATCTGCGCGGTGCAGCGCGGCCAGGATGTCTATATTCCGGACGGAAATTTTGTGCTGGAGGCAGGGGATAAGATCAATATCGCCGCTTCCCACAGGGATATAGAAAAATTTTTCCGCTTGACAAATTCCATGCGGAACATGGCGAAGAATGTCATGATCTGCGGAGGAGGCAGAGTGGCGTATTATCTGTCCAGGCAGCTTCTGAGCCTTGGCATGCATGTCAAGATTGTGGAACAGAATGAAGCGCGATGCCTGGAACTGAGCGAGCTTCTTCCAAAAGCTACGATAATCCATGGAAATGCCACCGATCATGAGCTCCTGGAGGAGGAAGAGATCGAAAAGGCAGATGCTTTTGTGACGCTTACAGGCATGGATGAGGAAAATATCATTATGTCCATGTACGCGAAGATGCGGGGAGTGCCCAAAATTGTAACGAAAGTCAATGATGAGGGACTGGAAAACATGGTAGGGCAGCTGGGTATGGAAAGCGTAGTTTCTGCCAAAGACGTAACTGCAAATGTGATCAGCAGTTATGTGCGGGCTATGAGAAATTCCATGGGAAGCGCCAATGTGGAGACAGTCTACAAGCTGGTAGGCGGCAAGATAGAAGCGCTGGGTTTTGTGATAAAAGAGAAGACAAAGTATACAGGAATTCCGCTTAAAAGTCTGACGCTCAAGAGAAACCATCTGGTGGCCTGCATTGTGAGAAAGGGCAGGATCATCATACCGGGCGGCGAGGATACACTGGAAGTGGGAGATAATGTCATCGTGGTATCCATGGCCCAGGGATTGGAAGACCTGAAGGATATCATGTGGTAGCCTTCAGATACGTTCTGACTGAATTTTTACAGGATCAGAGGGACAGAATATGAATTACGGGATGATAAGGTATGTCGTGGGAAAAATGCTTCTGATGGAGGGCGTTCTGCTGCTGATTCCCGCGTTTGTGTCGCTTCTTTGCCAGGAGAGCAGCGGGGTGTATTTCCTGGTTGTAATAGCTTTGCTGGCAGCTGTGTCACTGCTGCTTTCCCGGAAGCCGAAGGATATGACGCTGTACGCGAAGGAAGGGTTTGTGATTGTGGCCCTGGCCTGGGTGCTCTGGTCAGCTTTTGGAGCGCTTCCTTTTGTGTTTTCCGGATGTATTCCGAAATATTACGATGCGCTTTTTGAGATTGTGTCGGGATTTACTACGACGGGCTCCACGATTTTGACAGACATTGAGGCTCTGCCCTTGGGCATGAATTTCTGGCGCTGCTTTACCCACTGGATTGGAGGTATGGGCGTGCTGGTGTTCGTTATGACGATTCTTCCTTTGAGCCCGAAGAACTCCATGTTTCTGATGCGGGCGGAGATGCCGGGGCCTACCTGTGACAAGCTGGTTCCCAAAGCCCGCTCCACTGCGCGGATTCTTTATGGAATGTATATCGCGCTGTCGCTGGTGGAAGTGATTCTTCTTCTGGCAGGCGGCATGAATCTGTATGATGCCCTGGTGCATACCTTCAGTACAGCCGGCACCGGAGGCTTCGACAACCGGAATGCGAATGTGGCGTTTTATGACAGCGCCTACATAGACGGTGTAATTACAGTTTTCATGCTTCTGTTCGGCGTGAATTTCAGTCTGTATTATCTGCTGCTTCTGAAGAATTTCAAGGCAGTGTTCAAAAGTGAGGAGCTGCGGGCCTATCTTGGCATTGTAGCCGCTTCCATTGCCCTGATTACCGTGAATATTGTTCACATTTACGGAACAGCGCTGAAGGCTTTCCGATATGCGGCCTTTCAGGTAGCTTCCGTTATCACTACTACAGGATTTGTGACTGCGGACTTTGATTTGTGGCCGGAATTTTCGAAGACGATTCTGATGATTATTATGGCCATCGGCGCCTGTGCCGGCAGCACGGGCGGCGGTATCAAGGTATCCAGGATCATCATTCTGGCCCGGACGGTGACGAAGGAGATCCGGCAGGTTCTGCATCCGAAGTCTGTGAATGTGGTAAGACTGGACGGAAAACGGCTGACAGAGGAAAATACCCGGGGCGTCTATGTTTACATGTCCTGTTATATTGCGATCCTGGCCTTTTCCGTGCTGCTGATTTCTGTGGATAATTTTGATTTTACCACCAATTTCTCGGCAGTGCTTACCACCCTGAACAATGTGGGCCCGGGTCTGGGAGCAGTGGGACCGGTAAGGAATTTTTCCGCGTACTCCTGTTTTTCCAAAATTGTTCTGAGTCTGGATATGCTGCTGGGGAGGCTTGAGATTCTGCCGCTTCTGATGCTGTTTGCGCCCCAGACATGGAGAAAGAGATTTTAAGTCAGTTTCCCTGCGGCCGGCTACCGGGCTGACGCGGGGTTAAGGCGGGTTTGCCGCGCATATTTTTGAAATGATAAAGAGAGAGGTAACTGAAAATGAGTGAGAAAGCATGCAGCAGCACAAGCTGCGACAAGACAAGCTGCGAGGGATGTCCCAGCAGAGAGAAAAAAACGGCGGACTTTCATGTGGACGCCAATGAATACAGCTGTATCCGCCGTGTCATCGGCGTGGTCAGCGGAAAAGGCGGCGTGGGAAAATCCATGGTGACGGCTTCCATCGCCAACGAGCTGGCCGCAAAGGGCTACCAGGTGGGAATCCTGGACGCGGACATTACCGGTCCTTCCATTCCCCGGATGTACGGCATCCACGGGCCGGCTGAGGCCAGTGATATGGGAATTGAGCCCCGTGTGACCAAAAACGGCATCAAGCTGATGTCCATGAATCTTCTTCTGCCGGCTGAGGATACCCCGGTGATCTGGCGCGGCCCCATCATTGCCAACATTGTAAAGCAGTTCTGGACTGATGTAATTTGGGGCGATCTGGATTATCTTCTGGTGGATATGCCGCCCGGAACAGGTGATGTGCCGCTGACTGTCTTCCAGTCTCTTCCGGTCAATGAGATTGTGGTGGTGACTTCTCCCCAGGATCTGGTACAGATGATTGTGAAGAAAGCGCTGAGCATGGCGGAGCAGATGAAGATTCCGGTAAAGGGCGTTGTGGAGAACTATTCCTACCTGCAGTGCCCGGACTGCGGAAAGAAGCTGTATCCCTTCGGACAGAGCCATCTGGATGAAATCGCAGAAAAGGAAAATCTGAAGATTCTCGGCAGAATTCCCATGGACCCGGCTTACGCCGAGGCAGCGGACGCAGGAGAGTTCGACAAAGTGAGAAATCCCTGGATTGAGGCGGATTTCGAGTAAAAACAGCAGATCGCGCAGAGGTGGATGCGTGAAGAAAGACGCAAGACGCGCCTCCGTTGGGCAAAGTATAGGTTACTTTGCCTGACGGAGGCGTTTTTGTGTTTTATGAAAATATTTTGTCTTTTGTCTGTATGCAGTCTTCTGTTGACAAAAGGCCTACATAGTGTTAATATAAAATCAGCCTACAAAATGTTAATATAAAAATGATATCTGAAAAAGCGGACGCAGATTTAGAAAGGGATCTGCGGCTGTCTGAAAGAAAGGGGGAAGAAAAGATGCAGCAGATTTCGGAATCTGAGCTGGTCCTGATGAAAATCATCTGGAGAAACGGAGGAGCGGCTCTGTACTCTTTCATCATGGAGGAACTGGAAAAGGAACAGAATGAGTGGAAAAAAAATACGGTTCTGACCCTGCTTTCGAGGCTTGTGGAGAAGGGATACCTGAAAACCAACAAAATTGGCAGGCGCAATGAATACGAAGCTCTTGTGGCGGAACAGGAATATCAGGCCATGCAGACCAACAGTTTTCTGGACAGGATTTTCGGAGGAAACGTGCGCAGCCTGGTATCCACGCTTCTGCAGGAGGACCGGCTTTCGGCAGAGGAACTGAAGGAAATAGAAAAATACTGGGAGGAGCAGAAATGAGCGGATTTATGAAAATGCTGATATCCCTTTCCGTTTCCGGCACGCTGCTTTTCCTGATTCTGAAGCTTTTAAAGCCTTTGTACAGGGAAAAATTCAGCAGGTGCTGGCAGTATTATGTCTGGCTGGTTGTGGCTCTGCGGTTTCTGATCCCGTTTTCTCCGGAAGGTACTTTGGTGAACCGGCTTTTTACAAGTGCGGAAATAGCGGTGCAGGAGTATGGGGACGGAGGACGGACAGGGGAACAGCAGGAGACGGAACAAGGCATGGAGCAGAATGAGTCCGGAACAGAGCCGGCAGGGGACACTGGTTTTCAGCAGCGGTCAGAAGAGGCTGAGGCAGAGCAATCCGCTTCAGAGCAGGCTGCGGCGGGCGGTATAGTAGAGAAAGAAATGCCAGGGAACATACCGTCTCCGGGCGGAGAAAATCAGGAGATGCCCGGGAGAGCGTTTTGGAACGTGCTGTTTTTTATCTGGGGGCTGGCTGCAGTGGTGATTTTCCTGTTTAAAATGCGGGTTTACAGGAATTTTACACGGAGTCTGCTGGCGGAAAATGAAGAAATTGTGGAGGGAAAAGCCCGAAAAATTCTGGATTCCTGTGAAAGTGCCATGCACTTGAAAACAAAAGTCAGGCTGTACCGCAGCGCAGAAATTGCCTCGCCGGTGCTGCTGGGAGTATGGAAGCCCGCATTGATTCTGCCGGCAGAGAATCTTACAGAGGAAACGCTTGTCTACGTGTTCCGGCATGAGCTGACGCACTGCAGGCGGCGGGACAGCTTGTACAAATGGATGATTCAGCTGGTTATCTGCGTGCACTGGTTCAATCCTTTTGTATACAGGCTGGCAAAAGAGATTGGCCAGGCGTGTGAACTGGCCTGTGACGAGGCTGTGCTTTCCGGGCTGGACAGGATGGAGCAGAAAAGATATGGAGATATGCTGATTGCTTTCGCTAAGGCGGGAAGCTGCTGTCAGAGCTCTTATGTCTCTACAGCCCTGTCAGAAGGCGGAGAGCATCTGAAAGAAAGGCTGGGTGCTATTATGAAATTTAAAAAAGAAACAGGAACCGCAGTGGCGGCCTCGGCTGCGGCACTGGCGGTTCTGATTGCCGGGGCTGTAATGCTCGGATCTTATACAGGTCTGCAGGGAAGAGGGCAGGAAAAAACTGCGGAACTGGCAGAGACAGAAAACGTTCAGGACAGTCCGGAGGAAAATTCACAGGCATATATGGGAGACAGAATGGAAGGAAATGGGACGGAGGCAGAGGAGCCAGCTTCAGACGGAGCGCATCTGGAGCTGGTAAACAGAAAGGACGCCTATCCATATACGGAACTGAATTTTCGGCTTATAGAGGAGACAGGGGAGCCGCGGATATTTCCACAGGATCCGGCCGATATTCCGCTGAATGCCGAGTTTGAGGCGCAAGAACCTGTTAACTGGGGCTGTTATGCGGACACTACGGAAAAGGAAAATGATACGGTCGGCCTGTACTTCTGGGGTACAGAATCGGGCTCTGCCTTGGTGACGATAGATGATTTGACTTACACTGTGCCGTTGGTGAAAGAGGAGCCGGAAGAAATTGTGCTGAATCAGGAAATCGCCGTGTATGGCGGAACTGCCATGCTGGATTCGGTTCTGATGTATCCGGATGCTCTTACGGTGAATCTGTCAGGGCTTGCTCTTGAGGCTTATCAGAATACAGCATTTATTCTGGCGGAGGAGGGAACAGTCTATGGAGATGGAAATTATCTGGAGGGTTATATAGGAGAAGGAGATTACAATGGAGAACAAGAAACGTGGACGCAAACCTATGCTTTTCCTGATGGGCTTCCAGAGGGTACGGCTCTGGTCTTCCGGGTGATTAATCTTCGTGAGAAAGATGAGCAGGGCATCAGACTCTGCGAGGATTATCCTCTGAATATCATTTAAAACGTGATCCCTGTAATTGTGGATATAATTTCAGAGCGGCGGAGAGCTGGATTACCCGGTTCCCCGCCGCTGCTGTTTTGTTCCCTGGTAATTTCCTTTCAGGTCTTGCAATCGTGAGGACAGTGTGATACACTAAAACAAACATATGTTCGATTTGAAAGGAATATATATGCAGTATACAAAAATTCCGGAGCAGCTTCCGGTCATGGAAAAACTGAAGATTCTGTCAGATGCCGCGAAATATGATGTGGCCTGTACCTCCAGCGGTACATCCCGGGGGAATAACGGAAAAGGGATCGGCAGCTGTTTTGAAGCAGGCATCTGCCACAGCTTCGCGGCGGATGGCCGCTGCATCTCTCTTCTGAAGATCCTTTTCACAAATGAATGTATTTTCAACTGCCGTTACTGTCTGAACCGGTCTTCCAATGATGTACCCAGGGCGACTTTTACCCCGGATGAGATTTGTGAGCTGGTTATGGGCTTTTACCGGAGAAATTATATCGAAGGGCTGTTTTTAAGCTCCGGGATTCTGAAAAGTCCTGACTATACCATGGAGCTTTTGTATCAGACCCTTTACCGGCTGCGGACCAAATATCATTTTGGCGGCTATATCCATGTGAAGGCGATACCGGGAGCAGATCCTGTGCTGATTGAAAAGACAGGTTTCCTGGCAGACCGCATGAGCGTGAATCTGGAGCTTCCCACAGCAGAGGGTCTGCGGAAGCTTGCTCCTGCCAAGACCAGGGATAAGATCCTGAGGCCCATGCGCCAGGTACAGAACCGGATGGAGGAGAACCGGCAGGAGATAGCGCTCTACCGGAGCGCGCCCCGTTTTGTGCCGGCTGGGCAGTCTACCCAGATGATCATAGGGGCCACGCCGGAAAATGATTTTCAGATCCTTTCTGTGGCAGAGTCTCTTTATCAGAAATTTGATTTAAAAAGAGTGTTTTATTCTGCCTTTGTACGGGTCAATGATGACAGCGCCCTCCCAGCCCTGCCGGGAGGACCGCCGCTTCTGCGGGAGCACAGGCTTTATCAGGCTGACTGGCTGCTGCGTTTTTATGGCTTTGAGGCGGGAGAGCTTCTTTCGGAGGACAGGCCGAATTTCAATATGGTATTTGATCCGAAATGCGACTGGGCCCTCCGCCATCTGGAGTTTTTCCCGGTGGAAGTGAACCGTGCCTCTTATCAGACTCTGCTGAGGGTGCCGGGCATCGGCGTAAAGTCTGCCCAGAGAATTGTAAAGGCCAGAAGGCTCGGAAGCCTGGATTTTGCGGATCTGAAAAAGATAGGCGTGGTGTTGAAAAGAGCGCTCTATTTTATCACCTGCAGAGGCCGAACCATGTATCCGGTTAAGATAGAAGAAGATTATATTACGAGAAATCTGCTGTATGTGAAGGAAAATCTGCCGCCGGAGCTCCGGGGAGAGATGACTTACAGGCAGCTTTCGCTGTTTGATGACGGGATGCCTTTGTCAGCGGAGGAACAGTCGATTCTGACTGTTGGGGAATCCGGGCCCGCGGCAGGCTTTTCCCGGGAGAGGAGGATTTTGTGACGACCGTGTTTTTATGTGAGGACAGCCTGGATGGAATTCTGACAGGAGTCTATGAAGCCTGGGGCAGCCGTCTGGGCCATGAAAATGTAAGGCTTAAAACGGACGAAGCCGACACAATGGAACTGTTCTGCCAGTATCAGACAGTCCGGACGGATATGGAAAAGGCAGAAAAGGTTCTGCGCACAGTCAGAAGAAGGATGGGGGAAAAGGCACAGGAGGCAGTTTGCTATGCGGCTGCCTGTCCTGATGAAAGAAAAGCGGATGCTATTTACCGGCTGATTGTTCTGGGAATGTCCATGGAAGACGGACGCCAGGCAGTGAACTGCCTGCAGAATCCTTCTGTGCTGCTGGTGGAGAAGCTTCGTTATAAAGCGTGGCATGAAGCAGAGCGGATGCTCGGTTTTCTGCGCTTTCAGGAACTGTCAGGCGGAGTTCTCTATGCATATATGGAGCCGCCGTATGCGGTGCTTCCTCTGATAGCCCCCCATTTTGCAGACAGACTGCTTCAGGAGAACTGGATTATCCATGACGGAAGAAGAAAACAGATAGCTGTGCATAAAAGAGGCTCTGGCTGGTTTCTGGCGGATGCCGGGCTGCTGAATCCGGTCCGGATAGAAGAGCGGAGCGAATCAGAAGCGGAATTTCAGGCATTGTGGAAAGTCTTCTGCAGGAGCATTGCCATTGAAGAACGGCGCAATCCCACCTGCCAGAAAAACCTTCTTCCGCTCAGATTCCGGCCCTGTATGACAGAGTTTCAGGTTTGACAGTCCGGAAAAATCATAGTACACTGAACAAAGAGGCATGGCCTGGGCGCGGAAGTTCAAAGAGGCCTGGGCCGGTCAGAGATTGATTAAGACAGGCGGGAGAAAAGAAAATGAGCAGTGTTCCGGTGATAAAGGCCGCGCTTTTGGGCGCGGGAACGGTAGGCGGAGGCGTGTGCCAGATTCTGGAGTGGCAGAAGGATGAGATGCCCCGGAAGCTTGGAACGTCCGTGGAACTGAAAAAAATACTGGTTCGGGACAAGACCAGAAAAAGAGAAGGAATAGACAGCAGTCTTCTGACGGATGACTGGAAAGAGATTCTGGAAGATCCTGAAATACAGATTGTGATAGAAGTGATGGGAGGCATAGAGCCTGCCAGAACCTATATTCTGGAAGCGCTTCGGGCGGGAAAGAATGTGGTGACAGCCAACAAGGATCTGCTGGCGGAGTATGGGCAGGAGCTTCTGGATACAGCCGAGGAAGAAAAAAGGGATCTGATGTTCGAGGCGGCTGTGGCGGGCGGAATCCCCATTATCCGGCCTCTGAAGCAGTGCCTGGCAGCGAATCACATTTCAGAAGTGATGGGAATTGTCAACGGGACCACGAATTATATTCTGACCCGGATGACAGCGGATCATATGGAATTTTCAGACGCTCTTGCGCTGGCCACGGAGCTGGGCTATGCGGAAGCAGATCCCACAGCGGACATTGAAGGATATGACGCGGCGAGAAAGGTGGCTATTCTGGCGTCTATCGCGTTTAATTCCAGGGTAACCTTCCCGGATGTGTATACAGAGGGAATTACCAAAATTACAGCGGCCGACATCCGTTATGCGGCTGAGCTGGATATGGTGATCAAGCTTCTGGGAGCAGCCAGAAACACGGAGGACGGCATTGAGGTGGGAGTGTACCCCATGCTGATTCCCTCCACTCATCCTCTTGCCACGGTCAATGACGCTTTCAATGCGGTCTTTGTCCATGGAGACGCGGTGGATGACGCCATGTTCCTTGGAAGAGGAGCCGGAAAGCTTCCCACCGGAAGCGCGGTTGTGGGAGATGTCTTTGAGATTGCCAGAAATATACAGGCGGGCTGTACCGGAAAGATTAGCTGCACCTGCTATAAAAATCTTCCGGTGAAACCGGCGGAAGAGATGCGGAACCGGTATTTTCTCCGGCTCAGCGTGGATGACCGGCCCGGAGTGCTGGCAGGTATCGCTTCTGTCTTTGGAAATAATAACGTCAGCATTTCACAGGTCATTCAGAAAAATGTGTCTGACGGTACGGCAGAGCTTGTGGTGATTACGGATCAGGTGGTAGAGCGCCATTTCAGGGACGCTCTGCTGGTGATAAAGGAAATGTCCATGGTAAAAGAGATTCCTTCTGTGCTGCGGGTCTATGGCTAGTATGGCGGAATGAGGAAGGCAGAGCGCCCGCAGGATATCCTTTTGATAAGAATGTCTTGAGAGGCTGATAAAAAGGAGACAAATGGAAGAAAAGACACTGACATTACTGGATCATGCGATAATTTTTGCTACAAAGGCACATTCCGGCACTACCCGGAAAGGGACGAATGTTCCTTATATTGTACATCCCATTGAGGCTGCGGCCATTGTCTCGTCCATGACAGATGACGAGGAGGTGATCGCGGCGGCGGTGCTTCATGATGTGATTGAGGATACGGAGGCTACAAGAGAGGATCTGCTGGCCAGATTCGGACGGAGAATTACCGATCTGGTAATGGATGAGAGCGAGGATAAGAGAAGAAATTTTCCCGCGGAGCTGACCTGGAAGACGCGCAAACAGGAGACGATCACATTTCTGGAGACCCGGGCGGATACAGACGCCAAGATGCTGGCGCTGGCCGACAAGCTGGCCAATCTGCGGGCGATATACAGGGATCAGTGCATTATTGGCGATAAGGTCTGGGAGCGGTTTAATGAAAAAGACAAGAACATGCATGCCTGGATGTACCGCTCTATTGCGAAGGCACTGGAGGAGCTTCGGAACCACCCCATGTGGCAGGAATACAACCGGCTCGTGGAGGAGGTTTTTGGAAAAGAAACGGGTGAAGCGGAAGAAGCTGGAGAAAATGAAGCTTGACAAAATTTATGAGAAAGGATAATCTGCTATAGAGAAAAACAAAAAGAGGAGGAAAATTATGAAACCGTACCGCGAAATGAGTAAGGAAGAACTGCTGGCACTGAAAGATGAGCTGGATGCGCAGTACCGTGAGGTACAGGCCAAGGATCTCCATCTGGACATGTCCCGTGGAAAGCCCAGCGCAGAGCAGCTGGATCTGTCCATGGGAATGATGGATGTGCTGAACAGCAGCACCGATCTGAAAGATTCTGAAGGGGTGGACTGCCGGAACTACGGTGTCTTGGACGGAGTAAAAGAAGCAAAGGAGCTTCTGGGCCAGATGTCTGAGGTGTCTCCGGATAAGATCATTATTTACGGAAACTCCAGCCTGAACGTAATGTACGACACTGTAGCAAGATCCATGACCCACGGCGTGATGGGAAGCACTCCCTGGTGCAAGCTGGACAAGGTGAAATTCCTCTGCCCTGTGCCGGGATACGACCGTCATTTTACTATTACGGAGTACTTCGGAATCGAGATGATCAATGTTCCGATGACGCCCACCGGCCCGGATATGGATATGGTGGAAGAGCTGGTAAGCTCCGATCCGGCCATTAAGGGAATCTGGTGTGTGCCGAAATATTCCAATCCCCAGGGCATCACTTACTCAGATGAGACGGTACGCCGTTTTGCCAGATTAAAGCCTGCCGCGGAAGATTTCCGTATCTACTGGGACAATGCTTACTGCGTGCATCATCTTTACGATGATGATCAGGATTTCCTGATTGAGATTCTCGGCGAGTGTGAAAAAGCCGGAAATCCGGATATGGTATATAAATTCTGTTCCACTTCCAAGATCACATTCCCGGGCTCCGGAGTAGCCTGTATCGCAGCATCCCCCAACAATCTGAAGGATATCAGAAAGCAGCTGACAGTTCAGACCATCGGGCATGACAAGGTAAATCAGCTTCGTCACGTGCGTTTCTTTAAGAATCTGGACGGAATTCATGAACATATGCGCAAGCATGCAGCCATCATGCGTCCGAAGTTTGAAGCTGTGCTGGATACCCTGGACAGAGAACTGGGCGGCCTGGAGATCGGAAGCTGGATTCGTCCTAAGGGAGGCTACTTCATTTCCTTTGATTCCATGGAGGGATGCGCAAAGTCTATTGTAGCGAAGTGTAAGGAAGCCGGCGTAGTGCTTACCGGAGCCGGAGCTACGTACCCTTATGGAAAAGATCCGAAGGACAGCAATATCCGTATTGCTCCCTCTTATCCTACGAAGGAAGAGCTGGCTATGGCCACAGATCTTTTTGTACTCTGTGTAAAGCTGGCAAGCGTGGAAAAGCTTCTGGAAACCATGTAAAAGTCCTCTGAAAGATAAATGGCGGAACTGCCATGAGCATAGAAAAGAGCCGGGAGCCATCCGAATCGGATGGCCCCCGGCTCTTCTCAGAACTCAGAGTTTTCTGTCTGTATGACTTCAGCCGGCAAATACGAAGTAAAGAATCACAAGAATTCCAAGGACGATCCGGTACCAGCCGAAAGCCTTGAAATCGTTTTTCTTAATATAATTCATCAGGAACTTGATAGCCAGGACTGATACCACAAAGGCGGTCAGCATACCCACCAGCAGAATGGCGGCTTCAGTTCCCGTGAAATGAAAACCGAATTTTACCAGCTTGAGAAAGCTTGCGCCGAACATGACCGGAATTGCCAGAAAGAAACTGAACTCCGCCGCTATGTAGCGGGAGGTTCCCAAAAGCATGGCTCCCAGAATCGTGGCTCCGGAACGGGAGGTTCCCGGAATCAGGGAAAGCACCTGGAAGACGCCGATCAGAAGAGCCGTAGGATAACTCAGCTCCTGAAAGGAGGTAATGACCGGTGTGCGGTTCCGGTTCCGGTTTTCGATTATAATGAAAAGAACGCCATAGATAATCAGGGTGGCGGCTACTGTCTGATAATTATAGAACATGGCATCAATCTGATCATCAAAGGGAATTCCGATCAGAGCCGCGGGAAGCACGGCCACGATAACCTTGAACCAGAGGGACCAGGTATCCTTTTTGATCCAGCCCTTGGAAGGAGTGGTAAAGGGCCACAGCTTCCAGAAATAAAGAACTACTACGGCAAGAATCGCGCCCAGCTGAATGACAACCAGGAACATTTCCATAAACTCATCGCTGACATTCAGGTGAATGAATTCATCCACAAGAATCATATGCCCTGTGCTGCTGATAGGAAGCCATTCGGTCAGCCCTTCCACGATTCCCAGCAGCAGAACCTTCAGCCATTCCAAAACATTCATATTCCAAATCCTCATTTCCCGGCGCTTTTCTCTTCCGTTCGGAAGGGAAAACGCCGTTATTCAGATTTTCAGTATACCACACTCCGGTTGGTTGTCAATGTCGAAGAAAGGTATCCTGGAGGCGGTTTTATGAATAAGAAACGAAAAAATATACATTTTTTCTTCGGATTTATGCGTCTTGTCTCTTGTATTTTTCTGAAATGATGATAAAATGTAGCAGAGTGAATTTATTGTAGTTCGCTTATTTTTCATGATATGGGAGGAAGAACTATGAAAAAATTAGCAGCTGTATTTTTGGCAGGTATTATGTGCGTATCTCTGGCAGCCTGCGGTTCCAGCGCATCTGATGACGCTGCGTCCACAGACACACAGACTGCTGCAGAGGAAACTGCGGAAGAGACAGAAGAGACAGCGGATGACGCTGCCGCAGCAGATACAGAAGAGGCAGCTGACACTGCAGCATCCGGAGAGGTGACTACGGTGACCGAAGGCATTCTGACCATGGGAACCAACGCGGCATTCCCGCCGTACGAGTACTATGAGGGAGACGCCATCGTAGGTATCGACGCTGAGATCGCTCAGGCAATCGCTGAGAAGCTGGGCTTAAGCCTTGAGATTGTAGATATGGATTTCAACTCCATCATTACTGCGGTTCAGAGCGGCAAGGTAGACGTAGGCATTGCGGGAATGACCGTAGATCCGGACAGACTGGAGAATGTAGACTTTACAGACTCCTATGCAACCGGGGTACAGGTTGTTATCGTGCCAGAGGATTCCGAGATTGCTTCTGTAGATGATCTGGAAGGCAAGCTGATCGGAACACAGGAAGGAACTACAGGATGGCAGTACTGCTCTGAAGACTACGGCGATGATATGGTCATTCCGTATACAAATGGCGCTACTGCTGTGCAGGCTCTTCTGGATGGCAAGGTAGACTGCGTGGTTATCGACCAGCAGCCGGCACTGAACTTTGTGGAGGCGAATGAAGGCCTGAAGATTCTGGAGACAGAGTATGCAGTTGAGGATTATGCAATCGCTGTTTCCAAGGACAATACCGGTCTTCGTGACGCCATCAACACAGCACTGAACGAGCTGATTGATGACGGTACCGTTCAGGGAATCCTGGATAAGTATATCACAGCAGAATAAGACAGATTTACGGCCGGTGTATGGGAAGAATTTCCCGGAGACACGGCTGTGAATTGTAAGAGCATCAGCGAGCGAGGGTGTTCAGGCGGAGATTTGAACACCCTCGTTTTCTGACGTCCGTATACAAGGGGCAAAAGATTTTGCCCTTTGTACACGGACGTTAGGGAAAAATTACGAAAGGGGGCCTTGCGGCGTGGAAGGATTTATAGAAGATTTGAAATTGGGCATTTATCAGACCTTTATTCTGGACAATAATTATCAGTATTTTGTCCGGGGTATAGGGGTTACGCTTCTGGTTACGGCATTTGCTTTGCTGATTGGTCTGGCTCTGGGAGTATTTGTGGGAATTGTCCGTTCCGCTCATGATCAGCAGCCGGAAAAGAAAAAGGGAATTGTACTGCGGGTTCTGAACTGGATATGCAAAGTTTATCTGACGGTGATTCGTGGAACACCGACGCTGGTACAGCTTCTGATTATGTGGTTCGTAATCTGGGCCAGCGCCCGGTCTACAGACGAAAACATGATCCGTTGCGCGATTCTGTCCTTTGGCATTAACTCGGGAGCCTATGTGGCGGAGATCATCCGCTCCGGTATCATGTCCATCGATAGAGGCCAGATGGAAGCGGGACGTTCACTGGGACTGACCTACGTGGCCACCATGCGCCATGTTATTATCCCTCAGGCATTCAAAAATGTGCTGCCTGCTCTGGGAAATGAGCTGATTACATTGCTCAAGGAGACTTCTGTAGTAACTGTCATCGGTCTTAAGGATCTGACAAAGGGAGCCATGATTATCCAGACCAAGACCTATCAGGCATTTGTTCCATATATCGCGATTGCAGTGATTTACCTTGCAATGGTGCTGATACTGTCCTGGATTCTGGGCAAGGTAGAGAGGAGGCTGAGACAGAGTGATTTACGTTAAAGGATTATCGAAAGCATTTGGAGACAACCAGGTTATCTCCAATATTGACATGCATATCCGGCCGGGTGAGAAAGTGGTTATTGTAGGACCTTCTGGTTCCGGAAAATCCACATTTCTGCGGTGCCTGAATCTTCTGGAGCAGCCCACAGGCGGTTCCATCGTGTTTGACGGCCAGGAAATCACAGCGCCTGGCGTGGATGTGAACCTGATCAGACGCCGGATGGGCATGGTGTTTCAGCATTTCAATCTCTTTGCCAACCTGACGGTGAAGAAGAATATCATGCTGGCGCCGGTACAGTTGAAGCTGAAGACAAAGGAAGAGGCGGAAGCAGAGGCCATGCGTCTGCTGAAACTTGTAAATCTGGAGGAAAAGGCAGACTCTTATCCTGCCCAGCTTTCCGGCGGACAGAAGCAGAGAATCGCTATCGTCCGTTCTCTTGCCATGAATCCGGAGGTTATGTTGTTTGACGAACCGACTTCAGCCCTTGATCCGGAGATGGTAGGCGAGGTGCTGGAGCTGATGAAACGGCTGGCAGATGACGGCATGACCATGGTGGTGGTAACTCATGAGATGGGCTTTGCCCGGGAAGTGGGAACCCGCGTGGTATTCATGGACGAGGGAGTCATCAAGGAAGAAAATGACCCGAAGGAGTTCTTCGATCATCCGAAAGATCCGAGACTTCAGGACTTCCTGTCAAAGGTATTATAGGAGGAAAATCCGATTTTCGATTTCTTTCGTCTTTCGTAAGAATTTCTTAATCTACTTTATACATTTTTTAGAGGGAGTACATAGATTGGTCACAATTTCCTGCTATATTAAACATGTAGCAAGAACACATATCAGTATTTCATTCATAACACTCGGGGACTTCCGGGAGGAAGCCCCCACTCCCTCGAAATTTCAGGAACCTGTATCCCAGGTTCTTTTTTTGGCGCGTAAGCCATGAGCAGTGCAGAGTTCATTGCCATGTACCGCGAAAGAAATTCTGCTATATAAAAAACGGACAGATCCTCTCATAAAGAAAATCTGTCCGCTTTTTATTTTTCAATTTCAAAAGGCTCCAGCCGCCGCGTGTTCTCGGGATAAATATGTGTGAGACCGGACACCGGCGATACGGGCAAAACCGCACTCCTCCCCGGAACTGGCGCCAGAATTATTATACTGCTGCCGCGTCAGAAATGCAAGAGCGTCCCGGCAGAAGCTTCCCGCGCCGGAAAAGGACGAAAAAGAACGTGAAATGTGGCGAATCCAGCGGTTTCTGCGTGACAATCCCCTGAAAATAGTCTATACTTCTATACGGAAAACGAAACTGCAGATACAGTAAAGATAAAGAGGAATTGTTATGACAAAGGAAAAACTTGCACTGGAAATTATAGAAAGACTGAAAAAGGAGTACCCGGACGCAGGCTGTACGCTGGATTACGACCAGGCCTGGAAGCTGCTGGTCAGCGTGCGCCTGGCGGCGCAGTGTACCGACGCCAGGGTGAATGTGGTGGTGGAAAAGCTGTATGAAAAATATCCGGATGTGAAGTCCCTGGCAGAGGCGCCGGTGGAGGACATTGAGGCCGTCGTGAAGCCCTGCGGCCTGGGCCACAGCAAGGCAAGAGATATCAGCGCCTGCATGAAAATTTTGATGGAACAGTATGGCGGAAATGTTCCAGATACCTTTGATGAGCTTCTGAAGCTTCCCGGCGTGGGAAGAAAGAGCGCAAATCTGATTATGGGCGATGTATTTGGAAAGCCTGCCATTGTGACGGATACCCACTGCATCCGCCTGGTAAACCGAATGGGGCTGGTGGACAATATCAAAGAGCCCAAAAAGGTGGAAATGGCTCTCTGGAAGCTGATTCCGCCGGAGGAAGGCAGCGATTTCTGCCACAGACTGGTTTATCATGGACGGGATGTCTGTACGGCCAGGACAAAGCCCCACTGTGACCGCTGCTGTCTGTCCGACATCTGCGCGAAAAACGATGTGGATAACTGAGAGAAACGTCCAGGACAGTGTGGAAAAAACTAAAATGGGGTTTGAAAGAAAAGAGGAAAAGAGAGCCGGGGAAGAAAACCGGAGAAGAAAACGACGGGGAGAACGAAAATGGGTACTGCGATAGTGACATTGAAGAAGGGTGAAGGCCGGTCTTTGAAGGCTGGAGGCGCCTGGGTTTATGATAATGAGATAGAATCTGTGCTGGGAAGCTTTGAGGACGGGGACATTGTCCAGGTCCATGACTTTGATGGCTATGGTATGGGAAAAGGGTTCATTAACCGCCATTCCAAGATCCGTGTGCGGATGCTGACCAGAAATCCAAATCAGGAAATAGACAGAGAATTTTTAAGAAAAAGAGTGCGTGACGCCTGGGAATACAGAAAAAGAACTGTGGATACGGCAAGCTGCCGGCTGATTTTCGGGGAGGCGGATTTCCTGCCGGGAATCGTAGCAGACAAGTTTTCTGATGTGCTTGTGATACAGTCACTGGCTCTTGGCATGGACCGTATGAAGGATGTGATAGTGGAAGAGCTGAAGGCAGCGCTTCTGGAGGACGGGATTCGAGTCCGGGGCGTCTATGAGAGAAGTGACGCGAAGGAGCGGGAAAAAGAGGGAATGGAAAGGGTTAAGGGCTTTCTGGGAGATCCCTTTGACACCAATGTGGAAATCACGGAAAACGGCGTGCGCTATCTGGTAGACGTGAAGGATGGACAGAAAACCGGATTTTTCCTGGATCAGAAGTACAACCGTCTGGCTGTGCAGAAGCTCTGCAGGGACGCAAGGGTGCTGGACTGTTTTACCCATACGGGTTCCTTTGCCCTGAATGCGGGACTGGCCGGTGCCCGGGAGGTACTGGGCGTGGATGCCTCTGAGCTGGGCGTTCATCAGGCCAGGCTGAACGCGGAACTGAACGGCCTTCAGGACCGGGTGCGTTTTCAGTGCGCGGACGTTTTTGACCTTTTGCCGGAGCTGGAGAAAAAGGGAGAGCAGTTTGATGTGGTCATTCTGGATCCGCCTGCTTTCACCAAGTCCCGGAGTTCCGTAAAAAACGCGGTGAAGGGTTACCGGGAGATCAATATGCGCGGCATGAAGCTGGTGCGGGACGGAGGCTTTCTGGCCACCTGTTCCTGCTCCCATTTTATGACTTATGAGCTTTTCACTCAGACTCTGCAGCAGGCGGCCAGAAGCGTGCATAAGAGGCTCCGGCAGGTGGAATACCGGACTCAGGCGCCGGATCATCCGATTCTCTGGGCGGCAGATGAGTCTTATTATCTGAAGTTCTATATCTTTCAGGTCTGTGAGGAAAAGTGAAAATGAGGCTGCCGGAAGAATTTGAAAACAGAATGAGAGAGCTGCGGGGAGCAGAATATCCTGCTTTTCTGGAGAGCTATGAGCGCAGGCCCTGTCAGGCTCTGCGTGTAAATACCTGCAAGCTGTCACCCCAAAGGTTTCAGGATATCAGCCCTTTTTCACTGCGCCCGGTGCTCTGGGCGCCAGGCGGCTTCTATTATGGAGAGACAGACAGGCCGGGAAAACATCCCTGGCATGAGGCCGGGCTTTATTATATACAGGAGCCCAGTGCTATGGCGGTGGGAGCCCTGGCAGGCGCGGCGCCGGGGGAGAGGATTCTCGACCTCTGCGCCGCGCCAGGAGGAAAGACCACTCAGCTGGCTGCGGCCATGGAGGGGACAGGCCTTCTGGTGTCCAATGAGATTCATCCTGCCCGGGCCAAAATCCTTTCCTCCAATGTGGAGCGCATGGGGATCACGAACGCTGTGGTGACCAATGAGACACCGGAGCGGCTGGCGGAGCGTTTTCCGGGATTTTTTGACCGGATTGTGGTGGATGCTCCCTGTTCCGGGGAAGGCATGTTCCGGAAGGATGAACAGGCTGTGCTTCAGTGGAGCCCGGAAAATGTGAAGATGTGCGCCGAAAGACAGCAGGACATTCTGGAACAGGCGGCAAAGATGCTCCGCCCGGGAGGAACGCTGATATATTCCACCTGTACCTTCGCGCCGGAGGAAGACGAGGGAAGCGTGGCGGCATTCCTGTGCCGTCATCCGGAATTTTCTGTGAAAAAGGGAAAGGCCTGGGAAGGCTTTGCGCCCGGCCATCCGGAATGGGTGGGTGCGGAAACCCTGTCAGGAATCCGGGGAAAAGAGCCTGCAGAACAGATAAAAGATACTTTCCGGCTCTGGCCCCACCGGCTGGAAGGTGAGGGACACTATCTGGCAGTCCTTGGAAAAGCAGGAGAAAGCATGGCCTGGAATCTGCCTGCCGGGGCAGAAGAAGAAATGCCGGCGGGAAGATTCGAAAAAGGGGAAAGGCCCGGGAAGCCTGGAAAGTCTGGGAAGTCCGGGAAACCCGGAAGAATGTCATCCGGCTCTGCGGAAAAAGAAGCGTTCCGGCTGTATCAGGAATTCGCGGGAGAGAATCTGGCATGGGCGCCGGAGGGGATTCCGGTTCTGTTTGGAGAACAGCTGTTTCTGATGCCCTGCCGCCTGGATTTGGCGGGGCTGAAAGTGCTACGGGCAGGGCTCCATCTGGGAACCGTCAGGAAAAACCGGTTCGAGCCGGCCCACGCGCTGGCTCTTGCCCTGAAAAGAGAGCACGCCCGGAGAGTATGCTCCTTTGAGGCGGACTGCGCAGAAATCCGGGCATACCTTCGGGGAGAAAGCCTGGATCCGGGACCGGATGCCGCCGGAGAGAAAGGCTGGGCTCTGGTTCTGGCAGGAGGTTTCCCGCTGGGCTGGGGAAAGCTGGCTGGAGGCATTTTGAAAAATCATTATCCCAAGGGACTGCGCCTGCCCTGCTGAAAAGCGCAGAAATCTGCCTTTTAAACAGACTTTTGGTAAAAGAAATGCTTTACCTGTCCGGAAAAATGTATTATTATAAAAGAGTTGAAAATGACAGTATCCGCGGAAGGGACGGAAGTGGGAGCCTGGCGGATACGAGTGAGAATATGAGAGGAGAATTACGACGATGGCAGAAAAAACTGTTGGCGAAAGAAGCCTTGAGCTTCATGAGAAGTACAGAGGAAAAATTGAGATCAAATCCAGAGTTCCGGTAAAGACAAAAGAGGATCTTTCTCTGGCGTATACGCCGGGTGTTGCCCAGCCCTGTCTGGAGATTCAGAAGGATATCAGCAAATCCTATGTGTATACAAACCGCTGGAACACCTGCCTGGTTGTAACAGACGGAACAGCAGTCCTGGGTCTTGGTGATATCGGACCGGAGGCAGGCATGCCTGTTATGGAAGGAAAATGCGTGCTCTTCAAGGAGTTTGGCAATGTGGATGCTTTCCCGCTGTGCATCAAGAGCAAAGATGTGGATGAAATCGTCAACACTATTTATCTGATTTCCGGAAGCTGCGGCGGCGTGAACCTGGAGGATATCGCTGCTCCCCGCTGCTTTGAGATTGAGAGAAAACTGAAGGAAAAATGTGATATTCCGATTTTCCATGACGATCAGCATGGAACGGCTGTCATCACTCTGGCAGGACTGACCAACGCTCTGCGTCTGGTAGGAAAGAAGAAAGAGGATATCAAAGTGGCTGTAAACGGAGCCGGTGCGGCCGCGATTTCCATCACAAAGCTTCTGATTGCCGCAGGCATCCGTAATGTGACTCTGTGTGACCGTACCGGAGCTATTTACGAGGGCCGTGAGAAGGGCATGAATCCGATTAAGGAAGAGATCGCAAAGATTACGAACCGTGAAAAGATTCATGGAACACTGGCAGATATCGTAAAGGGCGCAGATGTGTTTATCGGCGTAAGCGCGCCGGGCAGCCTGACCACAGATATGGTAAAGACTATGGCCAAGGATGCTATCATTTTTGCATGCGCAAATCCCACACCGGAGATTTATCCGGACGAGGCAAAGGCTGGCGGAGCAAGAGTGATTGCCACAGGCCGCAGCGATTTCCCGAACCAGATCAACAACGTTCTGGCCTTCCCGGGCATCTTCCGCGGAGCCTTCGATGTGCGCGCAAGCGATATCAACGATGAGATGAAGATGGCTGCAGCGGAGGCGCTGGCAAATCTGATTTCTGATGATGAGCTGTCTGAAGATTATATCATTCCGGCTGCTTTCGATCCGAGAGTAGGAAAGGCTGTTGCGGAGGCAGTGGCTGAGGCTGCGAGAAAGTCAGGCGTAGCCCGCATTTAATGGCATAAGGCTGTGCCTGCTGGGACTGAAGAATAAGTGATTTTCGGTTTCTTCGGCACGCGGGACAAGAAAGAAAACCTCTCTGTCACAGAAGATACAAGGATTCTGTGATGGGGAGGTTTTGTGCATGTTTGATAAAACGGGAAAAGAAAGTCTGAAAAATATTGACAAAAATGACAATGGGTGGCACAATGAAAACAAGGTAGTACACAGACTGCAGGGGAAAGACCGGAACTGCCAAAATGATATTTCCGGGGAGGTTTTCTTATGGACAAATATGAGATAATTCGAGATATCCTGAACAAGAGCAGCTATACGGTGGCTATGTGCGGTACCGACATGATGAAGGAATCGGGAATGCCGAGCCTCAGAGCTCCGGAGATTGCTTATGAGGTGGAGAAGGAGTACGGATATTCTCCGGAGGAGATTTTTTCTTCTGTATTTTATACAAACCGTACAGAAACTTTTTTTCAGTATTACAGAGAGTATATGCTGAAACCGCCTCTGGAACCGAGTGAAGGATTCTATGCCCTGGCCGAGCTGGAGAAGGAGGGAAAGCTTCAGTGCAGCATCGCCAATAATGTTCATAATCTTCCGGGACGCGCCGGATGTACAAAGATTCTGAATCTGCATGGAACTATTTATGATAATGAATGCCCCCGGTGCGGGAAAAAATATTCCATGGAATATATCCGTGATTCCAGGAAGGTACCTCTCTGTGAGGACTGTATGGTTCCGATCCGCCCGAAGGTGCTGCTGTTCGGTGAACAAGTGGACAATCAGGTGATGACGGCTGCCGTAGAAGAGATTGCGAAGGCGGAGGTGCTGCTTCTTCTGGGCACTTCTATTAATTCCGGTCTCTGTGACGGATACGTGCAGTATTTCAAAGGAAAGACCATGATTATCATCAGCGCTCAGAAGCATTATACGGACGAAAAGGCAGATCTGGTGCTTAACGAAGAGGTGAAAACAGCTCTTCCGAAGATTGTATGGCCGGACGGCAGAAGGCAATCAATGACGCAAAAGAAATAAGACAGAACAGAAAGGGACAGAATTATGAAACTGTTGGAAGACAAGATACTGCAGGAAGGAGAAGTGCTGGGGGAAGATATCCTGAAGGTGGACGGCTTTATCAACCACCAGGTGGACATCCCTCTTATGGAGGAACTCGGAAAGGACATGGCGGAACATTTCCGGGGACAGGGAGTGACAAAGGTGTTCACAATAGAATCCTCGGGAATCACTCCCGCGGTTTTTACGGCCAGAGCGCTGGAGGTGCCTCTGGTGATTTTGAAAAAGCAGAACGCAGAGAGTCTTGGAACGGAGGTCTGGCAGACAGAGGTGGTGTCCTATACAAAAGATACTTCCTATCAGCTGACTCTGGCAAAAAATTATATTACCGATGCGGATCATATTCTGATTGTGGATGACTTTCTGGCAAATGGAGAAGCGGCCACAGGGGCGGTCCGTCTGATCCGCAAGGCCCATGCCACAGTGGCAGGGATTGGTGTGCTGATTGAGAAGACTTTTCAGCCGGGAAGAGAGAAACTGGAGAATCAGGGAGTCCCCGTTTACGCACAGGCCAGAATCAGGGCTTTTGAAGGTGGAAAGGTGATATTTTGAGCGGGAAGCAGAAAAGAATACACCGGACAGCAGATGACATGCTGTGGAAGCTTGAGAGAAAAGATATGTTCCGCCT
>CALWAV010000067.1 GCA_944375745.1 uncultured Merdimonas sp. | reverse complement strand
GAGAGCCTGATCATGAGCATGTTCTTCGATCCCAGAAGATATGATCTGGCAAAGGTGGGCCGTTACAAATTTAATAAGAAGCTGATGCTCCGCAACCGTATTGCTGGCCATATTCTGGCTGAGGATGTGGTGGATACCCAGACCGGCGAGATCATCGCTGAAGCAGGAACCCAGGTGACCCGTGAGCTGGCGGATGAGATCCAGAACGCGGCTGTCCCCTTCGTCATGATCCGCTGTGAGGAGCGGGATGTGCGCGTAATTTCCAGTATGATGGTAGATCTGCGCCACTATCTGGACGTGGATCCGAAGGAACTGGGTGTTACGGAGTTAGTATATTATCCGGCTCTGAAAAAAATACTGGAAGAAACCTCCGATCCGGAGGAAATCAAGGCAGCCGTGAAGCGCGATATTCACGAGCTGATTCCGAAGCATATTACAAAGGAAGATATCATTGCTTCCATTAACTATAACATTCATCTGGAGTACGGCATCGGAAATGATGACGATATCGATCATCTGGGCAACCGCCGTATCCGTGCCGTGGGCGAGCTGCTGCAGAACCAGTACCGCATCGGCCTTTCCAGAATGGAGCGTACGGTCCGTGAGCGTATGACCACTCAGGATCAGGAAAATATTACGCCCCAGTCTCTGATCAACATCAAGCCGGTGACGGCTGCGGTGAAGGAATTCTTCGGTTCCTCCCAGCTGTCTCAGTTTATGGATCAGAACAACCCGCTGGGTGAGCTGACCCACAAGCGCCGTCTGTCCGCTCTGGGACCGGGCGGTCTGTCCAGAGACCGTGCAGGATTCGAGGTACGAGACGTGCATTATTCCCATTACGGAAGAATGTGCCCCATCGAGACTCCTGAAGGTCCGAACATCGGTCTGATCAACTCTCTGGCGACCTATGCGAGAATCAACGAGTACGGATTTATTGAGACTCCGTACCGCAGAATTGATAAAACCGATCCGAAGAATCCGGTGGTTACAGACGAAGTCGTTTATATGACCGCGGATGAAGAAGATAATTATCATGTGGCCCAGGCGAATGAGCCTCTGGATGAGGAAGGCCATTTTGTCCGCAAGAACGTATCCGGACGTTACCGGGAGGAGACTCAGGAGTACGAGCGCTCCATGTTTGATTACATGGACGTGTCTCCGAAGATGGTGTTCTCTGTGGCGACGGCTCTGATTCCTTTCCTGGAGAACGACGACGCAAACCGTGCGCTGATGGGATCCAACATGCAGCGTCAGGCTGTGCCCCTTCTGACCACAGAGGCTCCTGTGGTGGGAACCGGAATGGAAGTAAAGACGGCTGTGGACTCCGGTGTCTGCGTGATCGCAAAGCATGACGGAGTGGTGGAGCGTTCCGTATCCAATGAAATCGTAATCAAATGCGCGGACGGCACCAAGGATGTATATCATCTGACCAAGTTTGCCCGAAGCAACCAGAGTAACTGCTACAATCAGAGACCGATTGTCTTCAAGGGAGACAAGGTGAAGGCAGGCGAGGTTATCGCGGATGGTCCTTCCACCTCCGGCGGCGAGATTGCTCTTGGAAAGAACCCGCTGATCGGTTTCATGACCTGGGAAGGCTACAACTATGAAGATGCCGTACTGCTGAGCGAGCGTCTGGTTCAGGAGGATGTATATACCTCCGTTCATATTGAGGAATACGAGGCGGAAGCCCGTGATACAAAGCTGGGACCGGAGGAGATCACAAGAGACGTTCCCGGCGTGGGCGACGACGCTCTGAAGGATCTGGACGAGCGCGGAATCATCCGTATCGGCGCTGAGGTCCGGGCGGGCGATATTCTGGTCGGAAAGGTAACTCCCAAGGGAGAGACAGAGCTGACGGCCGAGGAGAGGCTGCTGAGAGCGATCTTCGGTGAGAAGGCCCGTGAGGTGCGTGATACCTCTCTGAAGGTTCCTCATGGAGAATATGGTATTGTAGTGGATGCCAAGGTATTTACCAGAGAGAACGGCGACGAGCTGTCTCCGGGCGTAAATCAGGCAGTCCGTATCTATATTGCGCAGAAGCGTAAGATTTCCGTAGGCGACAAGATGGCAGGCCGTCACGGAAACAAGGGTGTGGTTTCCCGTGTGCTTCCGGTGGAAGATATGCCGTTCCTGCCCAACGGCCGTCCGCTGGATATCGTGCTGAATCCTCTGGGCGTGCCGTCCCGTATGAATATCGGACAGGTGCTGGAGATTCATCTGAGCCTGGCAGCCAAAGCTCTTGGCTTCAATGTGGCCACTCCGGTCTTTGATGGAGCGAAAGAGAGCGACATCATGGATACTTTGGATCTGGCGAATGACTATGCGAACTTGCCCTTCGATGAAGAGGAAGCTGCTGTCTGGAAAGAAGAAGGCAGAGAGACCAATGCCTGCGGCGAAGCCTGGTCAGGAGAGACCTTTGAGAGCAAGCACAAGGAAGAACTGCTTCCGGAGGTAATGGATTATCTGTCTGAGAACCGGGAACACCGGAAGGTATGGAAGGGCGTACCCATTTCCAGAGACGGAAAGGTCCGTCTGCGTGACGGCCGGACGGGTGAGTTCTTCGACAGCCCTGTTACCATCGGCCACATGCATTACCTGAAACTGCATCACCTGGTAGACGACAAGATTCATGCCCGTTCTACCGGCCCGTACTCTCTGGTTACACAGCAGCCTCTGGGCGGAAAAGCTCAGTTCGGCGGCCAGCGTTTCGGAGAGATGGAGGTATGGGCGCTGGAGGCTTACGGCGCGTCCTACACTCTGCAGGAGATTATTACAGTCAAGTCCGACGATGTCATCGGCCGTGTAAAGACCTACGAGGCGATTATCAAGGGCGACAACATTCCGGAGCCGGGTATTCCCGAGTCCTTCAAGGTACTCCTGAAGGAGCTTCAGTCTCTGGGTCTGGATGTAAGACTGCTGAAGGATGACAATACAGAGGTTGAGATGATGGAGACCAGCGATTATGGCGAGACCGATCTGCGCTCCATTATCGAAGGCGACAAACGTTACAATAACAAGGATGAAGAATCTTTCGGTGACTACGGCTTCAGCAAGCAGGAGTTTGAAGGCGACGAGCTGGTGGACGTACAGGAAGAGCCGGACGATGATGATTTTGTGGATTTTGAAGAGGACTTTGAAGAAGAGTAAAGAAGGGAGTGCCATTCATGCCAGAAACAACGAATCAAACGGTATATAAGCCGATGACCTTTGACGCGATCCGTATCGGGCTTGCGTCTCCGGAGAAGATTCGGGAGTGGTCCAGAGGCGAGGTAAAGAAACCGGAGACCATCAACTACAGAACGCTGAAGCCGGAAAAAGACGGCCTGTTCTGTGAAAGAATCTTCGGACCCAGCAAGGACTGGGAGTGTCACTGTGGAAAATATAAAAAGATTCGGTATAAAGGCGTAGTCTGCGACCGCTGCGGCGTGGAGGTAACGAAATCCAGCGTCCGGCGTGAGCGTATGGGCCATATCGAGCTGGCGGCCCCGGTATCTCATATCTGGTACTTCAAGGGCATTCCCAGCCGCATGGGACTGATTCTGGACCTGTCTCCCCGTACTCTGGAGAAGGTGCTCTACTTCGCATCCTACATTGTACTGGACGCAGGAGACACAGAGCTTCAGTACAAGCAGGTTCTGACAGAAAAAGAATATCAGGATATGCGTGAGAAATACGGCAGCCGTTTCCGTGTGGGAATGGGAGCAGAGGCTGTCAAGGAACTTCTGCAGGCCATTGATCTGGAGAAGGAATCCGCAGAACTGAAGGCCGGATTAAAGGATGCCAGCGGACAGAAGCGTGCCCGTATCATCAAGCGCCTGGAGGTCGTAGAGGCCTTCCGGGGTTCCGGAAACAAGCCGGAATGGATGATTATGGACGCCATCCCGGTGATCCCGCCGGATCTTCGTCCTATGGTACAGCTGGACGGCGGACGTTTCGCCACCTCCGACCTGAATGATCTGTACAGAAGAATTATCAACCGCAACAACCGTCTGAAGAGACTGCTGGAGCTGGGAGCTCCGGATATCATCGTCCGCAACGAGAAGCGTATGCTGCAGGAAGCGGTAGACGCCCTGATTGACAACGGACGCCGCGGCCGTCCTGTGACAGGCCCCGGAAACAGAGCGCTGAAGTCTCTGTCTGACATGCTGAAAGGTAAGTCCGGACGTTTCCGTCAGAACCTGCTTGGAAAGCGTGTAGACTATTCCGGACGTTCCGTTATCGTGGTTGGTCCCGAACTGAAGATTTATCAGTGCGGTCTGCCCAAGGAGATGGCTATTGAGCTGTTCAAGCCCTTCGTAATGAAAGAGCTGGTGCAGAACGGCACTGCCCATAATATCAAGAGCGCAAAGAAGATGGTGGAGCGCCAGGTACAGCCTGAGGTATGGGATGTGCTTGAGGATGTAATCAAAGAGCATCCGGTTATGCTGAACCGCGCGCCTACTCTGCACCGTCTGGGAATCCAGGCCTTTGAGCCGATTCTGGTAGAAGGCAAGGCCATCAAGCTGCATCCGCTGGTTTGTACCGCGTTCAACGCGGACTTCGACGGAGACCAGATGGCTGTGCATCTGCCCCTGTCCGTAGAGGCTCAGGCAGAGTGCCGTTTCCTTCTGCTTTCACCGAACAACCTGCTGAAGCCTTCTGACGGAGGCCCGGTGGCTGTTCCGTCCCAGGATATGGTCCTTGGTATCTACTATCTGACCCAGGAGCGTCCGGGAAGCATCGGAGAAGGCAAGGTCTTCAAGAGTGTAAACGAGGCAATTCTGGCCTATGAAAACGGAGTCATCAAGCTGCAGTCCCGCATCAAGGTGCGCGTAAGCAAGACTCTGGCAGATGGAACTGAGATTTCCGATATTATCGAGTCCACCATGGGCCGGTTTATCTTCAACGAGATTCTGCCGCAGGATCTGGGCTTTGTGGATCGTACGATCCCGGGCAATGAGCTGAAGCTGGAAGTAGACTTCCATGTAGGCAAAAAGGGTCTGAAGCAGATCCTGGAAAAGGTTATCAATACTCATGGAGCCACCAGAACTGCTGAGGTGCTGGATGACATCAAGGCCATGGGATATAAATATTCCACCCGCGCGGCTATGACCGTATCCATTTCCGATATGACCGTGCCGCCCGAGAAGCCGGCGCTGATCCAGAAGGCGCAGGATACTGTGGATAAGATTACGCGGAATTACAAGCGTGGTCTGATCACAGAGGAAGAGCGTTACAAAGAGGTTGTGGAGACCTGGAAGGAGACTGACGCGGTGCTGACAAAGGCGCTGCTGGATGGTCTGGACCGCTACAACAACATCTACATGATGGCGGACTCCGGAGCCCGTGGTTCTGATAAGCAGATTAAGCAGCTGGCCGGTATGCGTGGTCTGATGGCTGATACAACAGGTCACACCATTGAGCTGCCCATCAAGTCAAACTTCCGTGAAGGTCTGGACGTACTGGAGTACTTCATGTCTGCTCATGGAGCCCGTAAGGGTCTGTCCGATACGGCTCTTCGTACCGCGGACTCCGGTTACCTGACAAGACGTCTGGTAGACGTGTCTCAGGAGCTGATTATCCGCGAGGTAGACTGCTGCGAGGGCAAGGATGAGATTCCGGGCATGGTAGTCCGTGCTTTCCAGGACGGAAAGGAAGAGATCGAGAGCCTGCAGGAGCGTATCACAGGACGTTTCTCCTGCGAGACAGTCAAAGACAAGGATGGCAATATCATCGTGAAGGCAAATCATATGATTACGCCGAAGCGTGCGGAAGCCATCATCAAATATGGTGTGCGGGAGGATGGAACGCCTTACGATTCCCTGAAAATCCGTACAATTCTGACCTGTAAGTCTCACATCGGCGTGTGCGCGAAGTGCTACGGCGCTAATATGGCTACCGGTGAAGCAGTACAGGTAGGCGAGTCTGTCGGAATCATCGCGGCTCAGTCCATCGGTGAGCCTGGTACACAGCTGACCATGCGTACTTTCCATACCGGCGGTGTGGCCGGCGGCGACATCACACAGGGTCTTCCCCGTGTGGAGGAGCTTTTCGAGGCCAGAAAGCCCAAGGGACTTGCGATTATCACAGAGATCGCGGGTACGGTTACGATTCTGGATACAAAGAAAAAGCGCGAGGTACAGGTTACAAACGAGAATGGAGAGTCCAAGACCTATCTGATTCCTTACGGCTCCCGTATCAAGGTGCAGGATGGACAGGTGCTGGAGGCCGGCGACGAGCTGACAGAAGGAAGCGTAAATCCCCACGACATCTTGAAGATTAAAGGCATCCGTGCCGTTCAGGATTACATGCTCCGCGAGGTACAGCGTGTATACCGTCTGCAGGGTGTAGATATCAACGATAAGCATATCGAGATGATTGTGCATCAGATGCTGAAGAAAATCCGCATAGAGGATAACGGCGACAGCGATGTGCTGCCGGGCACTCTGATTGATGTTCTGGATTTCGAGGAAATGAACGAGAAGCTTGTGGCAGAAGGCAAGCGTCCGGCGGAAGGCAAGCAGGTAATGCTGGGTATCACAAAGGCATCCCTGGCCACCAACTCCTTCCTGTCTGCGGCATCCTTCCAGGAGACCACCAAGGTTCTGACCGAAGCGGCTATCAAGGGCAAGGTAGACCCGCTGATTGGCCTGAAGGAGAACGTCATCATCGGTAAGCTGATTCCTGCCGGAACCGGTATGAAGCGTTACCAGAATGTGCGCCTGAACACAGATGTCAACGACTTCTCAGAGCTGGAGCTTTCAGAGGACGCAGATGAAGATCTGGAGCTGGATGAAGAGCTGGATCTGAATGAAGCCGTGGATGAGGAAGCTGTACAGGATGAGCTGGAGACTGCGGATGAGGCAGACGAGAGCGGAGATCCGGTGGAAGTATAAAAATTTCTAAAAACAAATTTTAAATTATAAATACCTGGAAAGGGACATATGCTGTGTTATTGCAGTATATGTCCCTTCTTTATTGTACAGTGCTTTGAGATTAATATTAATTTATTTAATAAAATTTTCATCAACACAGCTGCATCCAATGATATAATCAAATTAAAAATTTGAAAAGGAAGAGAAAAATGGCATATTTAATAGGAATAGATATTGGTACTTCCAGTACGAAAACAGTAGTATTTAATGAACACGGAAAGGTGTTATCTTTAGCATCAAGAGGGTATATGTATGATATTCCAAAAACAGGGTATGCAGAGCAGGATCCTGATATCTGGTGGGAAGCCTCTGCGGAAACGATTGCGAAAGCGGTCCGTAAGGCAGGAATAAGGAAAGAAGAAATATCAGGTATCGGCCTATCCGGGCAAATGCATGGAATGGTTCCCCTGGATGCAAATGGCAGTCTGGTGAGAAAAGCAATCCTTCATTGTGATGTAAGAGCAGTGGATATAACAGAGGATTTGTCCGTCCGCATTGGCAGACAAACTTTTTATGATATTACATATAATCCGCTTTTTTCAGGAATGCAGCTTGTTTCGCTTGAATGGATGAGAAAGAACGAGCCAGAATGCTTTGAAAAAACAAAATGGGTTATTTGTCCGAAAGATTATGTCAGATATAAATTAACCGGTGAGATCGGAACTGAGGCAACGGATGCTTCAGGAACACTTGCCTATGATATGCAGAATCAGTCTTGGGCAGGTTCGCTGATAGAGCGGCTGGGACTGTCTTCTGCTTTATTCCCTCAAATAAAATTGTCCTGTGATATTGCAGGAACAGTAACAAAGGAGGCTGCTGAAAAAACTGGGTTAAAAGAAGGAACCCTGGTTGTGTATGGCGGTGGCGACCAGGCAATGCATTCATTAGGAAATGGAGTTCTTGAAAAAAATATTTTGATGGCGACGATTGGGACAAGCGGGCAGGTTATCATGTTGAGCAATAAGCTGATAAAAAATCAGCAAATGAATACACATACGTTTTGTCATGTGAATCCAAATATGTGGTTTGGACTGGGAGCCTGTCTTTATGCAGGAGCGGCGCTGAACTGGTTTCGCAGGACTTTTGCTGAAGAGGACAATTATGAAAGGCTGAGTGCTTTGGCAGAGACGGTGGCTCCGTGCAGTGAGGGACTTGTATTTTTCCCAGCAATGTCAGGAGAAAGAACACCGTATTTGGATATGGAAACCAGAGGCGCTTTTTTGGGGATGACAATTGCGCATACAAAAGCGCACTTTGCACGTGCGATCATGGAAGGCGTAGCAATGGAAATGAAACAAAGTATCGAAATCATGAAAGAACTTTATGGGCAGCCAGCAAAATATATTTGTGCCGGGGGAGGAGCGAACAGCTCTGTCTGGGCGCAGATACAGGCAGATGTATATGGATGTGAAATTCATATATCAGATATCCCGGAACAGGCATGTCTTGGAGCTGCTATTACTGCGGGAACAGGTACGGGAGTATTCGGAAATATAAAAGAAGGGTTCTATCAGATGTCCCATAATCAGGAACGAATTATAGAACCTCAAAAAGAGAATATGGTCAAATATGCAGAGTACTATGAAGATATATTTAAAAGGATATATAACTGTAATGCCGAATTATTTCATAAAATGAAGAAATATTAGAAGAATGATTTCAAACTGGGTGTCATAAACGGCCTGGAGTAACCTACTCCGGCCACATCACCTTCACCCCCTGCTCTTCAAAACACCGCCGGTACTCCTCCGGCACAGGCCGGTCTGTCACAATCACATCCGCGATGGAAAGGGGGCCTAAGGGGGCCATGGCGTTTTTGCCGAACTTTCCGCTGGCGGCGCATACGATGACCTGATTGGTGTGTTTTAAAAGAACATGGAAAATCCGGGCGGTAATGTCGTCCAGCACGGAAAATCCGCGCTCCAGAGAGATGCCGTCCATGGTGAGAAATATTTTGTCAAAGTAAGAATTGGAAAAATAGTCTATCAGCACGGAACCTGTGACATAATAGGTTCCGTTTCTTTTTGTGAAGCTGCCGGGAACCAGCATGACATTGAATTCCGGGGTATCAGCCAGCTCAATGCAGGCGGATACATTCATGGTAGTGATGGCCAGGCGGTTTTTGGATTTCAGATTTTTAGCCACTTCCAGACAGGTATAGCCGGGTCCAAGGAAGATGAAATCCTCATCGGCCACCAGACTGGCGGCAAGAGTGCCGATGGCCTGCTTGCGACCGTAGTCATCCAGAGACTCGGGAGGAATGGAGCAGGAGCTTGCAGCCTTTGGAGGCTCCAGAAACAGAGCTCCGCCGAAGGTGCGGGTGAGGCTTTTCTGCTGTTCCAGATACTCCAGATCTTTTCGGATCGTGACCTCAGAGACGTTTAAGGCGCGGCTTAGTTCCGCTACGGATACCTTTTTCTTTTCCTTCAGAAGCTTCAGAATCTGTTCATGGCGTTCATTTGCAAAGATCATAATTTCTCTCCCTCATTCCCTTATCAGGAAACAGCTGTCAGCCGATGCGGGCCGGAATCAAAATTCTTTTCAGCCGAAAGCTTTTTCCCAGTTTCATATCAGGTCTTATACCAGAAGTATAACACAGTCTCTGTAAAAATCAAGGAAAAGTATCAAAACAAAACTAAAAGAAAGAACCTGAAAATTGACTTTGAAAGAAAACAAAACTATAATCAAAGCATAAACAGAGAAAGATAACTTTCAAAACAAAATAATTCGAAATTAAACGTAAAGGAGTGATAAAATGGCGGACCTTGTGATTATGCCCAGACTGTCTCTCAATGAGGACACCAGTCTGTTGTCCCAATGGTATGTATCAGAAGGAGATACGGTAGCCGCAGGTGACAAGCTGTTCTGTATAGAAACAGATAAGTCTACGATGGATGTGGATTCGGAATTTGCGGGGACTGTTTTGAAAAGATATTATGGAGATTATTCTGTGGTACAGGTGCTGACGCCGGTCTGTGCAATCGGGCAGCCGGGGGAGGAAGCTCCGGAGCTGGAGATGCCGAAGAATGAGGCAGAGGCAGGGAACAGCAGCGCGGCTGAAGAAGCAGGAAAAAGCCCGGCGGAAGGCGGGAAAAACGAAAGCCGGAATACGGCCGCCGCAGGCGCGCAGACAGAGTCCGGACTTCAGACGGCGCTGGGACTGGGGAAGAAAGGAGTTTCCCCGAGAGCCCGCAGGCTGGCGGAACAGAACGGAATCACTGAATTTCAGGTAATCCGCCCGTCAGGAGCGGAAAACCGGATTCTGGAAGAAGATATCATCCGGTTTATGGCTGAAGGACGGGTACCGGAGGTGCGGGCTGCGTCCGGCGGCAGAAAGACTGTACGGCTGCCGAAGATCCGCCGGGTTATCGCGCAGAACATGCTTCATTCTCTTCAGTCTACCGCCCAGCTTACCCTGAATTCCGCCTTTAACGCTTCCGGAATCCAGGACCTGAGAGAACGCTTCAAGCGGGAACAGGGAGAAATGAAAAAGGTCACCATCGGAGACCTGATTTTGTACGGCGTATCTCGTACGCTGAAAGAGTTTCCTTATATGAATGCCTGGATGCCCAGTGAGGAGGAAGCCATCGAATTCGAGGATGTAAATCTTGGTGTTGCGGTGGATACGGATCGGGGCCTTATGGTTCCGACTATTATGGCGGCAGACACAAAGAGTCTGAAAGAGATTTCCGATGAGCTGAAAGCCCTGGCAGCGGAATGCAGGGAAGGAAATATTGCTCCCGGCAAGCTGAAAGAAGCCACGTTTACTGTGACGAACCTTGGAGCATATGGAATCAGAACCTTTACGCCGGTGCTGAATCCGCCGCAGGTGGGAATCCTGGGTGTGGGCTCCATTGACTATATGGTCAAAAAGACAAAGGAAGGACTTCTTTATTATCCGGCCTGCTCCCTGTCCCTGACTGTGGACCACCGGTATGTGGACGGAGGTCCGGCGGCAAGATTTTTAAAGAAGCTTTGTGAGAACCTGGAAACGATAGAAGAGTGGCTGGAGCAGGAATAGGAGAAAGACAGGAGGAGACAGCGTGAAGGAATTTGATGTGATTGTCGTTGGCGGAGGCCCCGCCGGTTATAACAGCGCGGAATACGCGGCCCGGCATGGACTGAGCGTACTGCTTGTGGAAAAAGGAAAGCTTGGAGGAACCTGCCTGAATGTGGGATGCATTCCCACCAAGGCTCTGCTGTATGCGGCTAAAATGTATCATTACGCAAATGGAGCCGGAGAGCCCTATGGCGTAACTGCCGGCCAGGCAGTGTTTTCCCACAGCCGTGCCATGGAGAAAAAGAACGAAGTGGTCAGGACCCTGGTACAGGGCGTGGCCTCCGGGCTCCGGCGCTGCAAAGTGCAGGTGGAGGAAGGAGAAGCAAAGGTTTCCAGAAAGGATGGGAAACTTCTGGTAACTGTGGGAGAGAAAGCCTATGCAGGGAATAATCTCATTCTGGCTGCAGGCTCTGTTCCTTCCGTGCCGCCCATTGAAGGGGTCAGGGAAGGAATGGCTTCCGGAGAAGTCATGACCAGCAATGAGATTCTGGATTTGGAAGAGGTGCCGGGGAAGCTGGTCATTGTAGGGGGCGGAGTCATCGGCTTTGAGATGGCGGCCTATTTCCAGGAGGCAGGGTCCCAGGTAACGGTAATCGAGATGCTGGATAAGGTTCTGGGGGCGAATGATCGGGAAGTAAGCATCCTGCTCCAGAAAGAGATGGAGAAAAAAGGCGTGGTCTTCCATTTGTCAAGCAGTGTGACAAAGATAGCGGACGGTATGGTCACTTTCCGGAAGGACGGAAAAGAAGAGACTGCGGCTTATGATAAGGTTTTAATGTGTGTGGGACGGAGGCCGAATACCCAGGTGCAGGGACTGGAGGAGCTGGGAGTCCGGCTTGAAAGAGGGGCAGTCGTCACAGATGAATATATGCGGACCAATGTGGCGAATGTCTATGCCATCGGCGATATGAATGGAAAGGTGATGCTGGCTCATGTGGGCTACCGGGAAGGAGAGGCCGCGGTCAACAATATTCTCGGGAAAAAAGATCCCATGAGCTATGACGCTATCTGCGGCATTGTATATACCAGCCCGGAGGCAGCCTTCGTGGGGCTGTCTGAGGAACAGGCCAAGGCAGCAGGGCTGTCTTACCAGGTGAAAAAAGCGTCCATCAATTTCAGCGGACGCCATGTGGCAGAGAATGGTATGAGCAGCGGAATCTGCAAGCTGATCATTGATACGAAAAAAGACGTAATCGTGGGGGCGGCTCTGATGTCATCCTATGCTTCGGAATATGTGTATGCACTGGCGTTGATGATACAGAATAAAATCCCGACAGAAGCAATTTTGAAAACAGTATTTCCGCACCCGACGGTATGCGAGATCATCCGGGAGGCCCTGCTTTCCTGACGGATAAAGGGCCGGGCAGTTTGAACCGTTTGAATCAGAGGCCGGCAGGAAAGCCGGAAAAGAAGGAGGAACGTTGAGAAATGGCAAAACAGATTTTTATAGATCCGAATGAGAGAAGAAAACCCGGGGAGGTAACCTTTCAGGATATCCCGGTCAATCAGTACCAGAAACGGATGAAAGATGTACGGGACGAGTATACAGATGAAGAGCTGAAAAATATCTTGTATGATATGCTGTCCATCCGCGAGTTTGAGACTATGATGCAGGATCTGCGTCTTACAGGAAAGTACTGTGAGATTCCCTACAATTATTCCGGTCCTGCCCACCTTTGCATCGGCCAGGAGTCGGCGGCGGTGGGCCAGGCCTTTGCCCTGGATGAAAATGACTTTATCTTTGGCACCCACAGAGGCCATGGCGAGCTGATTGCCAAGGGCTTAAGCACTCTCCGGAAGATAGATGATGACCGGCTGATGGAAATCATGAAAACCTCCAGTGACGGGGCACAGCTCCGTGTGGTGGAGAAAGGCTTCCAGGGAACCACGAAGGAGCTGGCGCTGCGCTTTTATATGTACGGCATTATGGCAGAGATTTTCGGACGGGAGAACGGATTTGCGAAGGGACTTGGAAACTCCATGCATGCCTTTTTTATTCCCTTCGGCGTGTATCCCAATAACGCGATTGTAGGCGGTTCCGCTCCTATCGCCACAGGTGCGGCTCTTCATAAAAAGGTGGCTCATGAAAAAGGCATCACCATAGCCAACGCGGGCGACGGCGCCGCAGGCAGAGGGCCTGTTTACGAGGCGATGTGTTTTGCGTCCATGGATCAGTATAAGACGCTCTGGGATGAAAAGGGAGGGATTCCGGTTCTCTTCAATTTCAATAACAACGGCTACGGCATGGGCGGACAGACCTGCGGAGAGACCATGGGCTACGATGTGCTGGCACGCATCGGCGCAGGCATTAATCCGGAGCAGATGCACGCAGAGCGCGTGGACGGCTTCAATGTATTTGCGGTGATTGACGCGGTGAAACGCCAGAAGAAACTGCTGCTGGAAGGCAAGGGACCGGCTCTGCTGGATGTGATTACCTACCGGTTCTGCGGCCATTCCACCTCAGACGCCAACCCCAACCGGACAAAAGAGGAGATTCAGGCCTGG
This sequence comes from uncultured Merdimonas sp., assembly GCA_944375745.1. GTDB lineage: Bacteria > Bacillota > Clostridia > Lachnospirales > Lachnospiraceae > Laedolimicola. The sequence continues at coordinate 19,981 of CALWAV010000067.1, read as the reverse complement.
GAAGACCAGGATGCTCTGCAGGACTACGCGAAGCAGCTGGTGGAAAACGGAGTGATGACCGAGGCGGAGATTGAGGAGATGAAGGAACGGGTTCATAAGCTTAATCTGGAGTCCTTCAAGCTGGCTGTGGATGATGAGATTTCTCCGAGAATGGATCTGAGAAAACATCCGGAGTCCATCGAGCAGTATATTTTCTCCAATGAACACAGGCTGAAAATGGCGGAAGGAGATCCGAAGGTGCTGGCGCCGAAGGAGGAAAATCCCCGCTGGCAGCAGATCCAGAAAAAGAGCCGTACCGGCATCAAGGATGGAAAAGAACTTCCCTCGGCGGCAGTAGTACAGATCCGGGACGCGATTTTTGAGGCAATTCTGGATAAATTCTATGAGGACCCGACTTTGATTTCCTTTGGAGAAGATCTGCGTGACTGGGGAAGCGCTTATGGCGCATATAAGAGCCTGGAGAAATCTGTTCCCTATGAGCGTCTGTTTAATTCTCCTATCTCAGAGTCAGCGATTATCGGAGCTTCCGTAGGCTACGCGATGCTTGGAGGACGCTGTGTGCCGGAGCTCATGTATGCTGATTTCATGGTCTGCGCCGGGGATGAAATATTTAATCAGCTGGCAAAATGGCAGGCAATGACGGCCGGACAGCTGAAGATGCCTGTGACTGTGCGCATGGGAGTCGGTTCCAAGTACGGAGCCCAGCATTCCCAGGAATGGTCCAGCCTCTGTGCCCACGTGCCGGGCCTGAAGGTGGTATATCCGGTGACACCCTATGACGCAAAGGGTCTTTTGAATGCCGCTATGGCAGGAACTGATCCGGTCATTTATCTGGAAAGCCAGTCTTTGTATGGAAAGGGCGAACTGTTCCACGGAGAAGAGGGAGTGCCTGCGGAATATTATGAGATTCCCATCGGCGAGCCGGATATCAAGAGAACAGGTTCTGATCTGACGATTCTGACCATCGGCGTAACCCTGTACCGCGCTCTGGAAGCGGCGGAACGCTTTGAGAAGGAATTCGGCATCAGTGTGGAAGTGATTGACGCCAGAAGCATCGTACCCTTCAACTATGATAAAGTCATCGAGTCTGTAAAGAAGACCGGAAAGATTATGATCGCCAGCGACGCCTGCCAGAGAAATTCCGTGATTAATGATTTCGCGGAAAATATTACAAGCATGGCGTTTGATTACCTGGACGCGCCGGTGATTACACTGGGAGCCCGCAACTGGATCACACCCATTTATGAGCTGGAAAAAGAATTCTTCCCCCAGGCGGAATGGTTCCTGGATGCTTATCATCAGAGAATCAAGCCGCTGCCGGGATACACGCCTGTTTACACCTTTAATACGGCGGAGGAAGGCAGAAGAGCGAAGCTGGGTGTATAGGAAAACCACAAACAGAAAGTGCTTATGGAACAGGGCAGGAAGCGCTGCGGCAGTGACGCGGCGCTTCCTGCCCTGTCTGCTCGGAAGAAAGAATCTGCTTGCGTAAATTTCAGCGGGCCGGTATAATATAAGATACTCCGTCAATTATGAAAAAACCGGAAAATATATTAAAGAATTGTGAAAAGGATTGACATTGACACTGTAAGTGCTAAGATCTCACAATAGCAGGCATTATATGATTCGCAGAGCTGTCCTTCTGCCGCGGAAACTTAAGGTTTCCGGGCTGGATAGAGTACCAAAGGAGTGAGCGGATGTTTGGATATATAGAGTGCAACCGTTCGAAGCTTTCCCGGGAAGAGCTGGAGCGTTATCAGAGCGTATACTGTGGTCTGTGCAGAACGCTGAAGGAGAAGTATGGGGAGCTGGAGCGGCTCAGCCTGAGCTATGATATGACTTTTGCGGTTCTGTTTCTCTCGTCTCTGTACGAACCTGCGGAAAAGACAGAGAAATTCCGGTGCAGTGTGCATCCTCTGAGAGTTCGGACAAGTGTTCAGAACAAGTTTACAGAGTATGCGGCGGATATGACGGTTGCGCTGGCTTATTTTAAAGCGCTGGATGACTGGAAGGATGAAAAGAAGACTGGGAAACGGTGGTACGCGGAAAGAATCCGCGGAGCTTATCAGAAGGTGGAAAAGGCTTATCCGAGACAGTGCCAGGCGGTTGCTTCCAGTATCCAGGAACTGGAACTGATAGAAAAAGACAGAGAGATGAATCCGGATCAGGCCATTAACTGTTCGGGCAGGATGCTGTCCGAGCTTTTTGTCTGGGAAGAAGATTTCTGGAGCAACAGCCTCCGGACCTTTGGCTATGAGCTGGGACGGTTCATTTACCTGATGGACGCGACTCTCGATTATAAAAGGGATCTCCGGAACAGGAATTATAATCCGCTGTTTGGAATGGGAAAACAGCCGGAGGAGATGGAGGCGGCTTTAAGTCTGCCTCTGGGAAATGCCATGGAGGTATTTGAAAAGCTTCCGCTGGTGCAGGATGCACATTTACTGCGGAATATTCTGTATGGGGGAGTATGGCAGCAGTACTACGCAAAGATGCGCGGGAAGGAGAAGGATCATGGTTGACGATCCCTACAGAGTTCTTGGAGTCTCCAGGGACGCTACAAAGGAAGAGATAAAAAGAGCATACAGAAAGAAAGCAAAGGAATACCATCCGGATCTGCATCCGAACGATCCCCATGCGGCGGAAAAGATGAACGAGATCAATGAAGCTTATGATATGCTGAATAATCCCGAGAAATACCAGAGACGGCAGAGCGCTTACGGAGGCGGTTACGGTTCCTATGGCGGAGGCCAGAGCCAGGGCGGCTACAGGCAGCAGGGCTCTTATGGCAATGGCTCTTACGGTCAGAATGGTTCCTATGGGAACGGTTCTTATGGGAACGGCGGCTATGGGCAGCAGGATCCTTACGGAGGCTTTGGAAGCTTTGAGGATTTCTTTGGGTTCTGGGGCATGCACAGCGGGCCGGAGAAGCCCCGCAGCATGCCGGGTGACAGTGAAGAGATACGGCAGGCCATTGATTTTATCAATATGGGCCGGTACCAGTATGCGGATTCCACTCTGAATGCCATGCCGGGCGCCCAGCGGAATGCCAGATGGTACTACTTAAGCGCGCTGGCCAATTATGGGCTGGGCAATCAGATGCTGGCTGTCTCCCAGATACAGAAGGCGCTGCAGCTGGATCCGAACAATGCGCTGTATCAGAGAACGCTGCAGAGTCTCCGCTATGCGGAAAATAATTATAATCAGAACGGAAGGGATTTTCAGCGGGAAGCGGAAGGAATGGACAGATTCTGCCGGACCTTCTGTCTGGCGCAGCTGTTCTGCATGTTCTGCCGGTGCTGTTAAAGAGCAGGAGAAGCAGTCTGCCCTCTTGGCGTATCGTTATTTTTTGCAAAATAGAATGGATATCATAGAATAAAGCGCTTCATCCGGGCCCCCGCTGACGGGAACTTCGGGTGGAGCGCTTTTTGGACGGAGGATTCAGGTGTTGTTCATCTTGGCTCCAGAGCTGCCGCCGGTTTCGGAGGCGCTGCAGAGGGGAATCCGGAAGGTGAAGCAGCTGCCCTTTCCGGGAGAGCTCTCTGCCTGGATGGTTCCATGATGGGCTTCTATAATCCATTTTACGAGAGAAAGCCCCAGTCCCGTATTGCTGCCGCCGGGACTGCGGGCGGGATCCACCCGGTAGAAGCGCTGCCAGATGCGGTCCAGATGCTCTTGGGCGATGCCGATGCCGTCATCTTCCACAGAGCATACGGCAAAGCCGTCCCGGGAAGCCAGGGTGAGCTTTACAAACCCGCCGGTATGGCCGTACTGGACAGCATTTTCCATAAGATTCAGAAGAGCCCTTGTCAGGCTTGCCTGATCTCCGCACACTGTGATATCCGGCTCTATCTGGCAAATTACGCGGATCTTCTGTCTGGCGGCTGATTCCCGGCACTGCTCGGCGGTCATGGAAGCCAGGAGGCTTAAATCTGTGGGAGCCAGAGTAAGCTGCTGGGTGCCGTTGTCTGCCCGGGCCAGCAGCAGAAGCTGGGAGATGAGGGCGGACATTTTTTGGGCCTGCTCCAGAATGATTTCCAGGCCTTCTCTCTGCTCTTCTGAGGTGGCGTCAGGAAGCAGGGCATACTCAGCCTGAGAGGTGATGACAGCCACTGGTGTGCGCAGTTCATGGGAGGCGTCAGAAGTAAACTGCCGCTCATGCTCAAAAGAGGTCTCCAGGCGCCCGAACATTTCGTTGAAGGTGTCAGCCAGCTGCCGGATTTCTCCCTGAGTCCGTTCTGTGGGAATGCGTGCGGACAGATCTCCTCCGGCTCCGATGGCCTCCGCCGTCTCCCGGATTTCTTCGATGGGAAGAAAGGCTCTGCGGGTAATAGAGTAGCCAACCAGGAGGGCGACAGCAATCAGCAGGGGGCACACAATCAGCAGTACCAGAAACATGGTCCGTTCCACGGAAAACAGGGTTTCTGAGGGAAGAATTCCCCGTATCCACAGGATCTGTCCGTCTCCATAGACCAGGGCCGCATCATAGGCTGACCAGGTATTTCCGCCTTCGGAAAAGGTCTGAAAGGTATAAGCTTTCAGTGTGGTGTCGGCAGGGAAGCCGGTGGGAACGCTTCCGGCCGTGAGCCGTCCCTGTTCATCATAGAGGCTGAAAATGACCCCGTCTTCATAAAAACGGGCGTCATCATCCAGTTCATAGGTGCTGTGTTCAAAATCTATCTCTTCTGTGAAATCCAGAACCATTTTTTCCAGCCGGGAATTGGATTCTCTCTGAAGGAGGCTTCTGGACACGGTAAAAATAAATCCAAACAGCAGTAAAACGATCAGCACAAGCATGCAGGCATACCACAGGGTGACCCGCTGCTTGATGGAAAGCCCTTTTTTGGGGCTGGGTTTTCCGGAAAATTCTTTCATACTTCGGCCCTCATGACATATCCGGCTCCCCGGACTGTGTGAATCAGCTTCTGTTCAAAGCCTTCGTCAATTTTTCTGCGCAGATAGCGGATATAGACATCCACCATATTGGAACCGCCCTCATAGTCGAAGCTCCATACATGCTGCTCGATCTGGCTGCGGGACAGGACATGCCCCTGGTTCCGCATCAGGTATTCCAGAATCGCGTATTCTCTGCCGGAAAGCTCTATGGATTTTCCGCCCCGGCTTACCTGATGCCGCTTTAGATCCACCGTCAAATCTGCCAGCGTCAGCTCATCAGTCGTATGTTCACCGGCCCGGCGGAGCATGACCCGGATCCGGGCAAGCAGCTCTTCGAAGGCAAAGGGCTTCACAAGATAGTCATCCGCTCCGCAGTCCAGTCCTGCCACCCGGTCATCGATGCCGTCCCGGGCAGTCAGAAAGAGAACAGGCACGCGGCTGCCCTCCGCGCGGATGCGCTTGAGCACTTCAATGCCTGACAGACCGGGGAGCATAATATCCAGAATCACCGCGTCGTAGGGGGAGACTGCCAGGTAATCCAGCGCTTCCAGCCCGTCGCCGCAGGCATCCACACTGTAATGCTCCTTCAGCAGACGTTTTTTAATAATAGTCTGTAAATGAATTTCGTCTTCCACGACCAGAATTCTCATAGATCATCATCCTTTCCTGAGAGCTGCTGCCAGGCAGTCTCTGCCTCGGCTTTTCCTACATTATAAGAGATTCAGATGAAAATAGCATTAAAAAATTTTTTTGAGAAATTTTTCTGTTTTAATTTTTCTTTAATTTTCACAGGATAGGATAGACTCAACAAAGGGAGACACCCAAACAAATTGAAACATAGAAGAAAGAGAGGGTTTTCATATGAAAAAGAGATTATTAATTGCAGCAGGCGTGATTGGTATGATGGTGCTGGCAGGATGCCAGAGCACAAACAGCAGCGAGACAGAGCAGCTGAAGCAGCAGATAGCCCAGCTGGAGCAGCAGGTGACAGAACTGGAGAACAGCAGCACAGATGCGGCAGATGATACGGCAGATACATCCGCAGATACTGCCGGGAATACCGGAACTGACAGTACGGCGGCTTCCGGAGAGACAGCTGGCTCCGCAGACGCTGCAGCCCAGGGCGCCGCGGATACAGCAGGAACGGCCGCAGATACCGCAGGCAGCGCAGGAACTACAGCAGTCCCCACCATTGACGAGCTGACAGAAAAAGTAGACGCCTTTGTGGCAAAAGCGGACGCGGAAGCAGCCTCTTCCGCCCAGAAGGAATTGGAGAATTACTTTACGCTGAAGCAGGAAGCGGATGGAATCGACAGAGAACTGGAGTACTATGAAGATGATTTGGAATATCAGTACAGAAACGGTTCGCTGACCCGGGATGACTACCGCGCGAAGGAGCGGGAGCTGGATCTGCTGGAGGATAAGCTGGAAGCAGCAGAGGATACTCTGGAATACGTATATGGAATAGATGATTAAGAGAAACGCTGTGAGAAACCCGGCGTGAGAAAAACGGCATAAGAAACCCGGAAGAAATCCAAATGATATGAGGATTTCTTCCGGGTTTTTATAGGTCTTTTACAGCTTTACGAACACTGGCGTGTGTCCCAGAGCCGGAATCAGCTTGTCCAGCACATCCGCAGTCTTCAGCTTCAGGCTGGAGGTGTTAATGCAGGGATGGCAGCCGAATTCTTCCTGAGCCGCCACATCTTCATCGATGATCAGCTGGACCTGATTGTCTGTGTCATTCATCAGGCCGAGAATGGTGGCGGAGCCGGGAGTTACGCCCAGATATTTTTCCATATATTCCGCCGGGGCGAAGGAGAGGCGGGAAGACCCGATCTGTTTGGAGAGATCCTTGGTCTTGAACTGTTTATCTCCGGGCATCAGCAGCAGATAGAATTTTGTCTTCTGGGCATTGCAGAGAAAAAGGTTCTTGCAGATCTCTGTACCGAGAAGCTCGTCCACGCCCTGGCAGGCCTCTATGGTCATGGCAGCCTCGTGGTCTACGCGGATAAAGGGAATCTCCAGCTTTTCCAGCAGATCGTAGACAGCCATTTCCCGGGGAAGGCGGCCTTCCGGATCGGGCCTTGTGGTATAAAGATGTGTGTCAATATGTATTTCGCTCATGGTGAGCCTCCTTTTAAGTATCTGAAATGATATTACAGCGCGGACCAGCGGCCGCTGGCTCCGCAGGGAAGGACCAGTCCGGTGGATGTGACCGGAAGTCCGATCTCCTGTGAATCCACAGTTCCCCGGAAATTCTTAAGTTCCAGGGAAATCAGGTAAGTCAGCACAGCCGGAGCCAGTCCGGTGGTGTAGGAATTTACCAGGAAGAAAAGAGGTTCCGGGCTTAAAAGCTGGGCGCAGAGATGGATCAGAGGATGAATGGCATCCTCTATTTTCCAGATTTCTCCTTTTGGGCCGCGGCCATAGGAGGGCGGATCCATAATGATGCCGTCATAATGATTGCCTCTGCGGATTTCCCGCTCCACAAATTTCATGCAGTCATCCACCAGCCAGCGGATGGGAGCCTCGGCAAGTCCGGAGGAACGGGCATTTTCCCGGGCCCAGGACACCATGCCCTTGGAAGCGTCCACATGGGTCACAGAAGCGCCGGAAGCGGCGGCGGCCAGTGTGGCTCCGCCGGTATAGGCAAACAGATTCAGCACTTTTACAGGCCTTCCCGCTTTGCGGATGAGGCTGCCGAACCAGTCCCAGTTGGCGGCCTGTTCCGGGAAAAGCCCGGTGTGCTTGAAGCTGAAGGGCTTCAGATTGAAAGTAAGGTTGTCTGTGCCGCATAAGGGATAATGAATGGTCCACTGCTCCGGCAGATTGAAAAATTCCCATTCACCGCCGCCTTTTTTGCTGCGGTGGTAATGGCCGTTTGGCCGTTTCCAGCCGGGATCCTTTCGGGGAGTATCCCAGATTACCTGGGGATCGGGGCGCACCAGCTGATAGGAGCCCCACCGCTCCAGTTTTTCTCCTTTTGAAGTGTCCAGTATTTCGTAATCAGTCCAGTGATCGGCGATCCACATAAGAGTCTCCTTTGTAAGTGTGATTTTTGAAAAAGAGCCGGAACAGGCCGTCCATGACAATGATGGACATGGCAATCATGCCGGCGGCAACCAGTGTCTGTGTAACGTAATAAGAAGTCATGCTGTCTGAGCGGAGCATGGAATCCACAATATGGTACATGCCTGCTCCGGGAACCAGCGGCAGGATGCCAGGTATCACGAAGATAGTGACCGGGGTCTTTAAGACGCGGGCCAGAAGCTGTCCGCACAGGGAAACCAGACAGCCGGAAAAGAAGGTGGCGGCTCCCGTATTCAGCCCCCGGCTTTCCAGAACCAGATACAGAGCCCATCCGGCCGCTCCGGTCAGTCCGGCAAATAAAATATGCCTGCGGGGTGTATTCAGGATAAAGCAAAAGGCTGTCACGGCCAGAAAAGAGCCGAGAATCTGCAGCAGCATAAAAGGTACCTCCTGTCTGTGAGATTTCAGCCGGTAAGCCGGCAGCCTGGCGGCATATCCTGTTCAGCGGATATGCCGATCTTCCATCAGCCGGAAATTCCAAGTCCGATACCGATTCCCATGGCCACGGCGGCCGCTGTCACAAAGGCTTCCAGCATGCGCGCGGTACCGGACAGATAGTCTCCGTGGAGCGTGTCAAACACGGCATTTGTAATGGCTACTCCGGGAACCAGGGGCATGATGGAAGCGATAATCACCGAATCCAGATTCCCGAAAAACGGGAACATGCGCAGAAATCCTGAGGCCAGAACAGAAGCAGCCGCAGAACTCAAAAGTGTTCCGAAGAACGACGGAAGCTTCAGCCGCCTGCAGACATACAGGCAGACCGCTATGGCGAAACCGGCAAGAATCGAAAGAAAAGCTTCGGGCAGGGTACCGCCGTAGGTCAGGGCAAAGGCCGCGGTCACCACCGGAGTGGCGATCAGAAAAGCTCCCGGCTTCCAGGGATGCGCTTTCAGTTCCCGTATCTGACGGGCAGCTTCCTCCAGGGAAAGCTCACCGGCGCAGAGGCCCCGGGAAAGAGAATTCAGCCGGTCTATCATATCCAGATTGGTCCCACGGTCCGTGATGCGCCGCACCACGGTCATGGAATGAATGGAGGGGTCGTCCAGCGTGGCCACAAAGCCGGTCATCGTCACAAAAACCTCTGCCGTCTGAAGCCGGGAAAGGGAAAGAATCCGGTGCATGGTATCCTCCACCCGGTAAGTCTCCGCTCCGTTCTCCAGCATCAGCTCGCCGGCCGCCACAGCCGTATCCAGAAGCAGTTTATAATTCATAGCTATTTCCTCTCAGGACCGCTGTATCCGGCAGCAGTCCTGCTTTATTATACCTGTCCGGGAAAGGGCGGTCAAGGGAGAGAAGGAGAAATAAAGCTTTTAAATACCGGTATGCAGCCTGTATGGATTTTCATCCTAAAATAGTATATAATCAATCATAAAGAAAAACGTGTGTTTCCCACCCGTTTTTGGAAAACAGGAAGGATTGACCTAGATGTTTGACATAGAAGAAGAACTGAAAAAGCTCCCGTCCAAGCCCGGCGTCTATCTGATGCACGATGAGACCGACGCCATCATCTATGTGGGCAAGGCGGTATCATTGAAGAACCGGGTGCGCCAGTATTTTCAGTCCAGCCGGAACAAGGGGCCGAAGATTGAGCAGATGGTGACCCATATCCGGCGGTTTGAGTATATCATCACGGATTCCGAGCTGGAGGCTCTGGTGCTGGAGTGCAATCTGATTAAGGAGCACAGGCCCAAGTACAATACCATGCTCATGGATGACAAGACCTATCCTTATATCAAGGTTACGGTAAACGAGGATTTTCCCCGGGTGCTTTTTTCCAGACAGCTGAAGAAGGACAAGGCCAAATACTATGGCCCTTATACAAGCGCAGGCGCGGTCAAGGATACGATTGAGCTGATTCACAAGCTTTACCAGATCCGGACCTGCAGCCGAAGCCTGCCCAGGGATATCGGAAAGGAGCGGCCTTGTCTGAACTACCATATCAAGCAGTGCGCTGCCCCCTGCCAGGGATACATTTCAAAGGAACAATATGCGGAAAATGTGGCAAAGGTTCTGGAGTTTCTGAACGGAAATTACGGGCCCCTTCTGAAGGAGCTGGAGGAGAAGATGAAGGCGGCTTCTGACGCCATGGAGTTTGAAAAGGCCATCGAGTACCGGGAGCTTTTGAACAGCGTGCGCCAGATTGCCCAGAAACAGAAGATTACCAACAGCGATATGGAAGACAAGGACATTATCGCCATGGCGGAAGAGGGCTCGGACGCAGTGGTGCAGGTCTTTTTTATTCGGGACGGACGGCTCATTGGCCGGGATCATTTTTATCTGAGAACCTCTGTGGGAGAATCAAAACGGGAGATTCTCGGAAGTTTCATCAAGCAGTTTTACGCGGGAACGCCCTACATTCCCCGGGAACTGATGATTCAGGAAGACATAGACGATAAAGAGCTGATAGAGCAGTGGCTGACCGCGCGGAAAGGACACCGGGTCTATCTCCGGGTCCCGAAAATCGGAACCAAAGAAAAGCTGGTGGAGCTGGCAAAGAAGAATGCTGCTCTGGTGCTGAGCCAGGACCGGGAGAGAATCAAGAGAGAAGAAGGCAGAACCATCGGAGCCATGAAGGAAATAGCGTCTCTTCTGGGGCTTTCCAATATCAGCCGTGTGGAGGCCTTTGATATTTCCAATACAAACGGTTTTGAGTCCGTAGGCTCCATGGTGGTGTATGAGTATGGAAAGCCGAAGCGCAGTGATTACCGCAAGTTTAAAATCCGTACAGTCAAAGGCCCTGACGACTATGCCAGTATGCATGAGGTGCTGACCAGGCGCTTTCAGCACGGGCTTGAGGAAGGAAAGGAGCTTCAGAGCAAGGATATGCCGAAAGAGCTGGGCAGCTTTACGAAGTTTCCGGATCTTCTGATGATGGACGGAGGAAAAGGACAGGTCAATGTGGCTCTGCAGGTGCTGGATGAGCTGGGCCTGGACATTCCGGTCTGCGGAATGGTGAAGGATGACAACCACCGGACCAGAGGCCTGTATTTCAACAATGTGGAGCTTCCCATTGACCGGAATTCCGAAGGCTTCCGGCTGATCACCCGTATCCAGGATGAGGCCCACCGGTTTGCCATCGAATACCATCGTTCCCTGCGCAGCAAAGAGCAGGTGCACTCCGTGCTGGATGATATTGAGGGAATCGGACCTTCCAGAAGAAAGGCTCTGATGCGCCAGTTCCAGTCTATTGAGGCCATCCGGGACGCGGATGTGGATACCCTGGCGGCTGTGCCCTCCATGAACCGACCGGCGGCCGAGAAGGTGTGGAAATTCTTCCATTGAAAGGACAGTCCGCAGAGTATGAGCGCGGTTCGCGGCCCGGTGAGGGAGAATGGGAGACAATTTCCCCCTGCGGCCTTGCAACTATTACAGCGGATATGATAGAATGAAAGAAATATTTCGACAGATATTTTTTGAGAAAGGAATCATTATGGCAAGCGTACTCACAGTAGAAATGACCAAAATGGTCGAGAAACTGAATCTGAAAAATCTGACGCCGGATATTGATATTACCGATATGAAGCTGGCATCGCCGGAGATTAACCGTCCGGCTCTGCAGCTGTCCGGATACTTCGCCCATTTTGCCTCGGAACGGGTGCAGATTGTGGGCTTTGTGGAGTATACCTATCTGCAGAGCAGAACAGACGAGGAAAAGGAGCCTATTTATGAGAGATTCTTTTCCAGCGGAATTCCCTGCGTGATTTACACCTCCAAGACAAGACCGGAGCCGAGAGCTCTGGAGCTGGCAAATCAGTACAAGGTTCCGGTATTTCTGGCGGACAAGACCACATCCAATTTTATGGCGGCAATTATTAATTGGCTGAATGTGCAGCTGGCGCCCAGAATTTCCATTCACGGCGTTCTGGTGGATGTGTACGGCGAAGGCGTGCTGATCATGGGAGAGAGCGGAATCGGAAAGAGCGAGGCGGCTCTGGAGCTGATTAAGAGAGGCCACCGCCTTGTGACGGACGATGTGGTGGAGATTCACAAGGTCAGCGACGATACGCTGGTAGGCCGTTCCCCGGAAATCACAAAGCACTTCATCGAGCTGCGCGGCATCGGCATTGTGGATGTGAAGACCCTTTTCGGCGTGGAGTGTGTGAAGGAGACCCAGCAGATCGATATGGTAATCAAACTGGAAGACTGGGATAAAGACAAGGATTACGACCGCCTTGGACTGCAGGAAGAGTATACGGAGTTCCTGGGCAATAAGGTGGTATGCCATTCTCTTCCGGTTCGTCCCGGACGGAATCTGGCTATTATCGTAGAGACTGCGGCCGTCAACCACAGACAGAAGAAGATGGGCTACAACGCGGCTCAGGAGCTGTACCGCCGTGTGCAGGAAAGCATGGCCAAAAGAAATTAATCTGAGAAAACTGCAGGAAGGACTGCAGAAAAATAAAATACTCCGCGGCGCATTGCGGAGGCAAGGGGTGACAGGGTATGAAAAAATACTGTTTTGGAGCTGACATCGGGGGAACGACAGTAAAATTCGGTCTGTTTGACAGCGACGGAATCATTCTTGAAAAATGGGAGATTCCGACCCGGACAGAGCAGGAGGGAGCCGCGATTCTTCCGGATATGGCAGCATCCATCCGTGAAAAAATACAGGAACACGGCCTGAGCATGGACGAGATCGCAGGGATCGGCGTGGATGTTCCGGGGCCCATTTCCGAGGACGGGATTGTGCCTCATACGGCAAATCTCGGATGGGGATACAAGGAAGTGACCAGGGAGCTTTCCGAGTTGACAGGGCTTCCCTGCAAAGCGGGAAATGACGCTAATGTAGCGGCGCTGGGCGAGATGTGGCTCGGCGGAGGAAAGGGCTACACCAATGTACTCATGATCACGCTGGGAACCGGCGTGGGCGGCGGCATTGTGGTAAACGGAAAGATTCTTACAGGTGCCCATGGAGCGGGCGGTGAGATCGGCCATATTCATGTGGACGATACCATCGAGGATTGCTGCGGCTGCGGAAACAAGGGATGTCTGGAGCAGTTTGCGTCCGCCACGGGAATCGCCCGGCTTGGACGTGAGATCCTGGAGGAAAGCGATCAGCCTTCCATCATGCGGGGACAGGAGATGTCAGCCAAGCTTGTGTTTGACTCGGTAAAAGAAGGCGATGAGCTGGCCATCCGGACAGCGGAGGTCTTTGGACAGTATCTGGGAAAGGCAGTGGCAGGCATGACAGCTGTTCTGGATCCGGAAATCATAGTAATCGGCGGCGGCGTATCCAAAGCCGGACCGGTTCTTCTGGATTATGTGCGGAAGTATTACAGACCCTGCGCTTTCAAGTCAGCGAAGGATACCCCCTTTGCTCTGGCAGAACTTGGAAATGACGCCGGAATTTACGGCTGCGCGAAGCTGATTCTGGGATAAAATTTGTGCAGATCGGAGAAGAAGTGCCAGAAAGTGACAATATTTTCGGTAGCCGCAGGCATTGACTTTTTCGCGGAAGCGTATTAGAATAATCTCAACAAAAGATAATACATATGAATTACTAATGATAACAAAGGCGTTACCAATTCCCGTGGTAACGCCTTTTTTCCTATATACAGGGCACCAGGCCCTATCTCTCCCTTTTATTCGAGCTTGTGGCTGCGCTTTCCCGGCGCAGCCGGACAAGGTCGAATCTTTTTTTGTATTCCTTGTGTTTCCCCCATTGAATTGTTATAATAGAACAGAATCTGTTTTAAATGATTTTATTTTACGAAGGAACCTGCGAATGAAGACACAAACCAAAGAAAAATGGCTGGAGATACTGTTTTTTGCGTTTATTCTGGGAGTATGGCTGGCATGGGCCTGGATTCTGCCCTTTAACGAGGGGCCGGACGAATACATGCGTTCCCGGATTGTAGATTATATTGTGGAATACGGAAAGCTGCCCACGGGCTATCAGCAGGAGATTATGGACTATTCATGGGGCTTTACCTATGCGTTCCGTCCGATTCTGCCTCAGATTCTGGAGGCGTTGTTTGTCCGGGCGGCAATGCTGTTTACTTCGGATGCTTTTTCCCTGCTGTTTGCCGGACGCCTTACCAGCGTGCTCTGCGGCCTGGTCTTTGCCGGATATGCGAGAGCCATTGCCAAAAAGCTCTTCGACCGTCCCGCGATTCAGTGGCTCTTTACGCTTCTGAGCGTATGCCTGCCCCAGGCGGCATTTCTGTTTACTTATCTGAATTGTGACTCCATGGCTCTTATGGCTTCGGCCATGATTCTGTGGTATCTGCTGAAAGGGATGGATGACAGCTTTTCGATTCCTGTCTGTCTGAAGCTGGCAGTCAGCTTTTCCATTTGTATTCTTTCCTATTATAATGCATATGGGTTTCTGATCACAGGCGTGCTTGTATTCTTCGGCTTTTATCTGGAGAAAAACCGGAGAGGAGAACGCTGCTGGAAGGAATTCTGGAAAAAGGGATTTTTGATTCTCGGCGTAGTTCTGCTGCTGGCGGGCTGGTGGTTTGTGCGGAATTATTTTCTGTATGACGGGGATATCCTTGGACTGCGCACACAGAACGAGTATGCGGAGCATTATGCCATGGATATTCTGAAGCCATCCAACCGGCAGACCTATCAGAACCAGGGACGTTCCATGCTCTATATGCTGTTCCGTTCGGATTTTGTCATTTCCGTGGTTAAAAGCTTTATAGGCGTTCTTGGACCGCTCTGGTATGCGCTGCGCTGGTGGATGTATGCCGGCTATGGCCTGATATTCGCGGCCGGAGCGGCCGGGCTCCTGGTGGAAGCAGCAGTTCGTTTCCGCCGCAGAGAACATGGAGCAGCCGTAGACTGCAGAAAGTTGTTCTGGCATCTGGGTCTTGTAACTGCGGTTGTGGTTCCCAATGTGCTGAACTTTTGGTATTCCTATGCCACAGATTATCAGCCCCAGGGCCGCTACAGCATGCCTATGCTGGTTCCGTTCATGTACTATATTACCCGGGGAATTTATTATCTGCTTCGAAAGATTGGACAGCGGGCTGGAGCGGCGGTTCGCAGGATTCTCTCTGTGGGAACAGTGCTGGTATGCCTTTGGATTGCCGGCTGCGCCCTGTTCTGCGTGGTGAAGATTATGTGGCCCGCCTATAAGGATGTGGAGGATAAGTCTGTGGTGAAGGTGTATACCATGGAGGAACTTTACGGGGAAGACTGGGAGGAGAAAGTGGGGCAATGAGCCGCTGCATCTCGCTTATCGGCTTCGCCGAATAGAGACATAAAAAAGAGACGTCTGTCATGCAAGCATGTCATCCGTCTTTTTTATGCCTCTGCTCTGCCTGGGGACGAACGGGCAATGAGCAGAGCTAAGCTCGATTCCGCTCCCTGGAGGAAGAAGAGAAAGGGGAGGAAGAGGCCGCTGCATCTCGCTTATCGGCTTCGCCGAATAGAGACATAAAAAAGAGACGTCTGTCATGCAAGCATGTCATCCGTCTTTTTTATGCCTCTGCTCTGCTCATTGCCCTGTAAAATGGGAGGATGCCAGGCAGCTGCTCTGCCTGGCATTTATTATGAAAAAGTTTATTCAAAAAAGGTAATTGGCTTATTAATAGGGTGTTGCTCTTTTGTTTTATCTTATGGCTTTATTATATGGAAGGAAAATGAATGAGGTGTGATTATCTGTTGAACGTTTTTTGAAAGATATATGAATAAAATATGAACATCCGTGCGAAACAGAAAAAGAGGGATAGAAACGTAAACCGCAGGTAAAGAATAAGTTATGACTTTACAAAAACTTTACATAACATGCGATTAGGCTTTACTGAAGCTTGATAGAGTACTTAAGGAAAACAGATATAATGCAGCAGAGGGGAAACGAGATGAATCATATCGAGATGCTGTTCCGCTTTGTGGGCGGATTGGGAATGTTTTTATATGGTATGAATGTCATGGCGGACGGACTGCAGAAGTCAGCGGGGAACCGCATGAAGAATCTGCTGGAATCTCTTACCAGAAACCGGCTGATGGGGATTCTGGTGGGAGCCGGGGTCACGGCACTCATACAGAGCAGCTCGGCAGCCACCGTGCTTGTGGTAGGTTTTGTAAATGCCGGACTGATGACGCTTTATCAGGCAGCGGGCGTCATTATGGGAGCCAATGTGGGAACGACCATTACGGCCTGGATGGTTTCCATGAACGAATGGGGCTTTCTGAAGCCGGAGTTTTTTGCTCCCCTGCTGATAGGAATTGGTGCCTTCTGCCTGCTGTTTGTAAAAAAGGAAAAAGCAAAAGAGATCAGCCAGATTCTGATAGGATTTGGCGTACTTTTCGTGGGACTTTCGTTTATGTCCGGAGCGGTAGAGCCCTACAGGGACGCGCCCATCTTTATGGAGATATTCCGCGTGCTCGGAAGAAATCCCATACTGGGAATTCTGGCCGGTCTTGTGGTGACTGCCCTGATTCAGAGCTCCTCCGCTTCGGTGGGAATTCTGCAGACACTGGCAGCAAGCGGGCTGGTGAACTGGAGCTCTGCCGTGTTTATTATGCTGGGACAGAATATCGGGACCTGTGTGACAGCGCTCCTGTCCAGCGTGGGAGCCCATCGAAACGCTAAGCGGACAGCTGTGATACATCTGCTGTTCAACGCAATCGGAGCGGCTGTATTCGGCATCTGCATGATTATCCTGTTTGCCATAAACAGAAGCTGGGCAGCGGCGGAGGTCAACAGTGTGGGAATTTCTGTGTTCCACACTGCTTTCAATGTGCTGAATACTATCCTGCTGTATCCGTTTGCCGGCTGGATGGTGAAGATATCCGGAAAGATTGTCAAGGAGGGGCAGGAGCCGGAGGAAGAGGATGACATTTATGAGATTCCAAGCCTGGACTCCAAGATTCTGGAGACGCCCACCTTTGCGGTGGAAGGAGCAGAGCAGGAAGTGCTCCGTATGGGAAAACTGGCTGTCCTCCATGTGGAGACAGCTTTAGACGCAGTTTATACCGGAAATCAGAAGCGTGTTGACAAAGCCTTCAAAATAGAAGAAACTATGAATGAGTATGAAAAACGGATGGCTGAATATCTGACAGAGATCAGCAAGGGTTCTCTGACCGATCACCAGCGTCTGGTGGTAAATGATCTGTTTTATACAGTCAGCGACATAGAGCGGATCGGGGATCATTGTGACAATATTGCGGAGCTGGCTCAGAAGCTGATTGAGGATGATCTGAAATTTTCGGCGGAGGCTCTGGAAGGATTTCACAGAATCGCGGGCCTGACCATAGACTCGGTGAAGGCGGCGGTACTGGCCAGAGAGACGGAAAAAATGGCCTATGTGCAGCAGGTCATTCAGATTGAGGATGAAATCGATGATCTGGAAGAAGATTTGCGCACCCAGCATATAGACCGTCTGGCGCACAATGAGTGCTCAGCCGTTCAGGGAGTGCTTTATCTGGACATACTCAGCAACATAGAACGAATCTCGGACCACGCAAACAATATTGTGAGCTATGTGGCGGACGAGAAGGAGGAGTAAGGCTTGAAAAAGAAGGTACTGATAGGCTACATTGTGGCGGCAGTCATTGCTCTGCTTGCTTTTGAATATGCCTTCTGGACAAATGGATTTGAATATCTGGAGCATCAGAGTGAGCGAAGCTATCTGACCCAGACAGAGCTGCTCCGTGATCTGTTTCTGGCGGAGGACGTGCCGGGGCAGAGCACAGAGCAGGAAAATGCTTTTGAGCAGTTTGCGGACAGCTATGCTGCCGCATATGATCTGCGGATCACCATCATTGATTCGGAGGGAAACGTACTTGGAGAGTCCCGGGGGGCGGGAGAACTGATGAACAATCACCTGGACCGGGAGGAAGTGCAGAAGGCCCTTCAGGGAGAAAGCAACAGCCTGATCCGCCGGTCGGACACCTTTGATGTGGATTACTGTTACTGCGCTGTTCCTGTGGAATGCGGAGATTTTCACGGTGTCATCCGGGCGGCGATTCCCCTGCAGGAGCTGCAGAACATGGATGATGAGTTTGTACGCTCCACAGTCATGGCAGTAGTAATTCTTGCGGCTCTGATTCTGTTCCTGGGCCTGTATTTCCGAAAATATGTGCTTGCCATGAAAAAGGTGGAAAACATGCGGCGGGAATTTGTCTCCAATGTGACCCATGAGCTGAAGACTCCCCTGACCTCCATCAGGGGATTTGTGGAAACCTTGAAGGCAGGGGCCATCGAGGATCCGAAGATTGCCCATAAATTTCTGGACATTATCGAAATAGAATCTGACCGCTTGACCAATCTGATCAGCGACACCCTGCTTTTGTCAGAGATTGAAAGCAAAAAGGACACCAAGCGGGAGCCCTGTGATGTAAACGCGGTAATAGGCGAGGTGGTGGAACTCCTGCAGCCGAAGGTGAAGGAGCATGTACGCCTTATTTTCCATCCGGATTCCTCTGTCCGGCCTTACAGCTGCAACCGCGACAGGCTGAAGCAGCTTCTGATCAATCTGATAGACAACGGCCTGAAGGCTACGGAATTCGGTGCAGTCACGGTTTCCTGCAGAAGCACGTCCACCCAGCTGGTGATTGAAATCGCGGATACCGGAATCGGTATGGAAGAGGAGCAGCTGGATCGGATTTTTGAGCGTTTTTACCGGGTAGATAAGGGAAGATCCAAGGCACAGGGAGGCACAGGTCTGGGACTTTCCATAGTTAAACATATCGTAGAACTGTACAACGGAACGATAGAGGTTACAAGCAAGCCGGGTGTCGGTTCGGAGTTCACAGTGAAACTGCCCTACTGAGGGGGAAAGGAAGTTATTCAATGGCTAAAAAAGTAATTCTGACAATCGATGATGAAGAACATATTCTGGACCTGCTGGAGTATAATCTGGAGAAGGGCGGATACGATGTACTTCGGGCGGAGACAGGCGAGAAAGGGCTTGCTATCATGAAGAGCATGCAGGTGGACCTGGTGCTGCTGGACTATATGCTGCCCGGAATAGACGGCATCGAGGTACTCAAAACCATGCGGGCGGATCCGGCGCTGGTGTCCATGCCTGTGATTATGCTGACGGCAAAGGGCGAGGAAATCGATAAGGTGCTCGGACTGGAAATGGGCGCTGATGACTACTTAAGCAAGCCCTTCGGCATCCGGGAGCTTCAGGCCAGAGTCAAGGCGCTGCTCCGCAGAAGCTCTCTGGAGAAAATAGAGTCCCAGCCGGAAGATAAGATACTGGTGGGAGACCTGATGATCAACAATACGGCCCGGGAAGTGACAGTGGACGGGAATCCTATTACCCTGTCCCTGAAGGAATTCGAGCTTCTTTATCTGCTGGCCAGCCACCGCAACCGCGTCTTTACCCGGGAGCAGCTGCTGGAGCTGATCTGGGGCTATGAATACTCCGGAGAGACCCGGACGGTGGATGTGCATGTGCGGAATGTAAGGAAGAAGATCGAGAAGGATCCGGATCATCCCCAGTATATCCAGACGGTGAGGGGAATGGGGTACAAATTTGTGTAAAAGAGACGCGGCCTTTTTGCTGCTCTATGTTCGGACACTTCATGGACACCTGTATGTTTCCGGACGGACTAAAAAACAGTCCGCCTGAATCACACAGGTGTCCATGAAGAGCCGGACATGTAAGCAGCAAAAAAGGCCGCTGTTATTTTGCGCAGAAGCGGTAAGCAGTAAAAAGCAGCTGATTTAATCTTTTTAAGTGATTCAGACGTTATTTATATGAGACCATAAAACGAGAGGCCATAAATGCACCCAGCGAGTTTTAAACGGGACTAAATGAGCATGCCTAAAGGAGATAGTATGAGACTGTACAAGATGGAATTGTATAAATTACTGTATAGAAAAATGTTCTGGATCAGCCTGGCAGCCGTGCTGGGAATTCTTACGGCCTATTTTACTTTTGTATGCGTGGGGGAGGAGAGAACCACGATTGACGGAACGCTGTATACAGGATTGGAAGCTGTCAGCAGAGACAGGGAAATTACAGAAGAATTCAAAGGGATTCTGACAGATGAAAAGGCCCGGCGGATTATCGATCAATATGGG
>CALWAV010000066.1 GCA_944375745.1 uncultured Merdimonas sp. | reverse complement strand
GCGCTGGGCTTATCAATCTTGTTGATGGCCACAATGATCTCGATTCCTGCCGCTTTCGCATGGTTAATGGCCTCGATGGTCTGAGGCATGACTCCATCATCGGCTGCCACTACCAAAATCGCAATATCCGTGGAATTCGCTCCGCGCATACGCATGGCTGTGAAGGCCTCATGGCCCGGCGTATCCAGGAAGGTAATCTTCTGATCGTTGATGGATACCACATAAGCGCCGATATGCTGCGTGATTCCGCCTGCTTCCTTGTCAATCACATGCGTATGGCGGATAGCATCCAAAAGGGAAGTCTTACCATGGTCTACATGACCCATAACGCAGACTACAGGCGGTCTCGGAACCAGACTGTCCTCCGGATCCTCTGTATCCTCCAGAAGCTTGCCGATCACATCTTCCTTCTCTTCCGGTACCGGATCGAAATTCATCTCCATGGCCAGCTCTCCGGCTGCTTCAAAGTCAAGCTCGGAGTTTACGGTCATCATCTTTCCTTCCAGGAACAGCTTCTTAATAATCACGGAAGGCTGAATTTTCATCTTTTCCGCCAGATCGTGAATGCTGATCATCTCAGGGAGCTCGATTACCTTCGGCGTATTGTCTTCTTTCTTCGGCGCAGGTGCCTGCTTAGGTGCCACTGCAGCGCCCTTAGCTCCCTTACCGCCCTTCTGATTCGGACGATTGCCGCCCTGGTTCGGACGACGGCCGCCCTGACCCGGCTTACCGTTCCAGTTGTCGTTAAATTTGGTGTTTTTCTCTTTCTTACTGTCATCATTGCGGTTTTTATTTTCTGCTCTGCGGTTTTCCGACTTCCGAAGCTCTACAGGCGCTGCGGGGATCTCCATGGAACGTCTTCCATCCCGGCCCTGGCTGCTGCGGTTCTGATATCCGCCGCGGCTGTCTCTTCCCTGGCCGTCTCTTCTTGCCCCGTCTCTTCCCTGGGCGCTTCTTCCATCCCGGTTCTGATATCCGCCTCTCTGGCCGCCGTCCCGTCTCTGGCCATCCTCTCGTCTCTGGCCGTCTCTGGTCTGGCCCTCACGGTTATTGTCTCTGCCCTGGGCGTTTCTTCCGTCACGGTTCTGATAACCGCTTCTCTGGCCGCCGTCTCTTCTCTGACCCTCTTCACGCCTCTGGCCGTCTCTGGCCTGGCCCTCACGGCTGTCTCTTCCCTGAGCCGGGCGGCTTCCTGCCGCATTCTGTCCGGAAGTCTGGCGGGCCGTATTCTGTCCGGCCGCCGTCTTCGGGCTCTCCTCCTGAGCAGGATGTGCCTGCTGGGTCTGCGCCGGCTTCACGCTCTGTGCCGCCACATTCTGTGACTGTGTACCGGGTTTTGCCGCTGCCGGACGGACCGCTGTATTTGTTCCTGCCGCCGGACGCGCTGACGCCGCCGGGCGGGATGAGCCCGCTGCCGGACGGGACTGCTGGGAACGGTTTCCCTGCTTTCTTTCCCCTCTGGGGTCCTTAATTCCCGTCTGACTGTTATGGGCGTTGTATACTGCAATGATTTTTTTCTTTTTCGGCGGAGCTGCAGGCGCTCCTTCCTGCTTTCCTGCCTCTCCTTCCGGTCTGGCAGCCGCCTCTTTTGCCTCTGCCTGTTCCTTTTTCGGGGCAAGGGCTTTCTTTACCATAGCCTCCTGTTCCTCTGAAAGTACGCTCATATGGCTTTTCACCTCCACATTTTTCTCTGCCAGAGCCGCTATAATCTCTTTATTCGTCTTATCCAGTTCCTTTGCCAGTTCATGTACTCTTTTCGACATACTTACTACCTCCCTTATTCTTTCATCAGGCATTTCTCGATGGCCTTTGCAAATCCCTCGTCCAGCACTGCCAGGGAAGCCCGAAATTCTTTTCCCATGGCGTGACCAAGCATCTCTTTCTCACCAAAGAAGTACAAAGGCACTTCATAGTAAGTACACATGTTTCGAAATTTTTTCTTCGTGTTCTCTGACGCGGTCTCCGATACAATGACCAGAGCCGCCTTTCCGGCCTTTACTGCATGCTCCGTGGAAAATTCTCCGCTTGTGAGCTTTCCGGCCTTCATAGCAAGCCCGATCATGGAATATACCTTATTTTGTGCCAAGCTCATCCAACTCCTTTTCCAGACTGTCATACACTTCAGGCGGAATACTGGTCTTTAAAGACCGTTCCAGCCCCCGGTTCTTTCTCGCCTTGGAAAGACACTCCTTTGAGAAGCACAGATAAGCACCGCGCCCGTTTTTGCGGCCTGTCGCATCCAGAATGATTTCATTTTCCGCGGTTTTTATCACCCGCAGCATTTCTTTTTTGCTTTTCATCTCCTGGCAGCCCACGCACTGGCGCATAGGCACTTTTCTAGTTGTACTCAATCTCTCACTTCCTGATTCTACTATTTTCTTTCCGTTTTTATGCTTCCGGTTCTTCTTCCTCCGGCTGTTCCTCTGTATAAGCTTCCTCTTGAGCCTGGGACTCCTTGTAATCCTCGAAGTCCTCGTACTCCTCATACTCTTCATCCACATCCAGCCAGCCTTCTATCTCTCTGGCCTGGGTCTCGCTCTTGATATCAATCTTGAAGCCGGTCAGTCTGGCCGCAAGTCTGGCATTCTGGCCTTCCTTGCCGATCGCCAGAGACAGCTGATAATCCGGTACAACCACCTTTGCGGTCTTGTCTTCCGGATCCGCCAGAACCGCCACAACCTTTGCCGGGCTTAAGGCGTTCTCAATCAGGATCGCCGGATTCTCGTTCCAGTTAATTACATCTATTTTTTCGCCCCGCAGTTCATTGACGATGGCGTTTACTCTGGCGCCGTTCATACCTACGCAGGCGCCCACCGGATCTACGTCCGGATCATTGGACCAGACAGCAATCTTTGTACGGGATCCTGCCTCCCGGGCGATGCATTTAATCTCTACGATTCCGTCCCGCACCTCGGTTACCTCGGACTCAAACAGACGCTTTACCAGCTCCGGATGGGTTCTGGATACCAGAATGCGGGGTCCCTTGGTTCCGTCCTTGACTTCCAGAATATATACCTTGATACGCTCTGTGGGCTTGAACACTTCTCCTTTTACCATTTCGTTTTCATTGAGGATCGCATCCACCTTGCCCAGATTAACGCTCACATTGCGGCCCACATATCTCTGAACCACACCGGTCACCACATCCTTTTCCTTGGCGTAATACTGGTTGAAGAGAACCTTTCTTTCCTCCTCACGGATCTTCTGCAGAATCACGTTTTTCGCGTTCTGAGTCGCGATACGTCCGAATTCCTTGGACTTGATCTCCACATTCACAATATCTCCAAGCTCATACTTGGAGTCAATCTCTTTTGCTTTCTCCAGGCTGATCTCCGTAACGTCATCCTCGACCTTCTCCACTACGGTCTTCTCCGCATACACGGAAAACTGACAGGTCACCGGATCAATATTCACCTTTACATTATCCGCCTTTCCAAAATGGTTCTTGCAGGCAGTCAGAAGAGAATTCTCAATGGCCTCCAGCAGCGTCTCCTTGCTGATATCTTTTTCCTTCTCAATCTGCTCCAGTGCTTCCAGCAGTTCTGTGTTCATCTTTTTCCTTCCTCCTCGTTTTTCACACGGTTTTTATATCTGCAGGCTTTATTAAAAATCGAACGCAAGACGGATCAGAGCGATATTCTCTCTGTCGAAGGTGCTCTCTTCTCCATCCTCCATCTCAATGGTCACCGTATCTTTATCGTATGCTTTCAGAATTCCCCGAAACTCCTTCTGCTTATTCACCATGCGGTAAGTACGGATCTCCACCTCTTCTCCAAGGCTGCGTTCAAAATCTCTTTCCTTCTTCAATGGCCTTCCAAGACCCGGCGAGCTGATCTCCAGAATGTAAGAATCCTCTATAAAATCGTCCTGATCCAGAAGATCTCCCAGAGCCCGGTTCACAACTTCACAATCATCTACCGTGATTCCGCCGGGCTTATCAATGTAGGCCCTCAGATACCAGGAGCCGCCTTCTTTTACATACTCCACATCCACAAGCTCAAAATGGTTTTCTTCCAGAATAGGCGCCAGCATCTTTTCTGTTTTCTGTTCATACTCTTCTCTCTTTGTCATCGTCTTCCCTTCGCTTCGCTTCACGAATCAAAACATTTTCTTTTCTGCGGCTTAAAAATAAATTCAAAAACAAAGAGTGAACTTTCGTTCACTCTTCGCAGCCACACTATTACATCTTCTACACTATATCATGTTATTTTGGAAAATGCAAGGGGGTTTTCTGTTATTTCTCTGTAATTTACACGTTAATTTCGGCTTTTTCACCGAGAATATCTCTGTATTCTTCCAGAATCGGATTCACAACCTGCTCCAGGAAAGCGTCCACCTGTTTCGGCGCGCATCCCACATAGCGGGAGGGCTCCATGGTCTTTTTCAGATCCTCCAGGGAAAGTCCGAAAGCCGGATCCGCCGCAATCAGCTCCAGAAGGTTGTTCTCTTTTCCGTTCTCTTTTACATTGCGTCCCGCTTCCATAGAAAGCTCACGGATGCGCTCATGCAGCTCCTGCCGGTCTCCGCCAGCCTTCACCGCGTCCATCATGATGTTTTCCGTAGCCATAAAGGGCAGCTCCGCCATCAGGTGCTTTTCAATAACCTTCGGATATACCACAAGGCCGTCCACCACGTTCAGGCACAGATCCAGGATACCGTCGATGGCAAGGAAGCCTTCCGGAATGGAGAGACGCTTATTCGCCGAGTCATCCAGCGTCCTTTCAAACCACTGGGTGGCCGAGGTAACCGCCGGATTCAGCGCATCCACAATCACATACCGTGACAGAGAAGCAATACGCTCGCTCCGCATGGGATTGCGCTTGTAGGCCATGGCCGAAGAACCAATCTGAGACTTCTCAAAGGGCTCCTCCACTTCCTTCAGATGCTGAAGAAGCCGGATGTCATTAGACATCTTGTGGGCGCTGGCCGCAATGCCTGCCAGCACATTCAGCACACGGGTATCCACTTTCCGGGAATAGGTCTGTCCGGATACAGGATAGCAGGCGGAAAATCCCATCTTCTCCGCAATCATCGGATCCAGCTTATCCACCTTTTCCTGATCCCCGTCAAAAAGCTCCAGGAAGCTGGCCTGAGTTCCGGTAGTTCCTTTGGAACCGAGAAGCTTCATAGAAGAGATGACATGGTTTAAGTCCTCCAGGTCCAGACAGAACTCCTGCATCCAAAGAGTGGCCCTCTTTCCCACAGTGGTGGGCTGGGCCGGCTGGAAATGGGTAAAGGCCAGGGTCGGCAGATTTTTGTATTTGTCTGCGAAGCCGGCCAGCTCATTCAGCACATTGATCAGCTTTCTGCGCACCAGCTTCAGCGCCTCGGTCATAATAATAATGTCTGTATTGTCTCCCACATAACAGGAGGTCGCTCCCAGATGAATGATACCTTTGGCCTTCGGACACTGGCAGCCATACGCGTACACATGGGACATGACGTCATGGCGCACTTCCTTCTCACGTGCCTTCGCCACATCATAATTGATATCATCCTTATGGCTTTTAAGCTCATCTATCTGCTCCTGGGTAATCGGAAGGCCCAGTTCCTTTTCCGTCTCAGCCAGAGCAATCCAGAGTCTTCTCCAGGTCCGGAACTTTTTGTCCGGCGAAAAGATATACTGCATCTCTCTGCTGGCATAACGCTCCGACAGGGGACTTACATATCTGTCTGTACTCATAATCTCTCCTTCCTTGTTTTCCAATTACTTCTCAAAGGTTCCCCGGATGTCTTCCGTAGGCGGATCCAGGGGGTATTTTCCCGTAAAGCAGCCTGTACAGTGAGGCAGGCCGCCAATCATTTCTCCCAGCCGTTCCACCCGCAGATATCCGAGAGAATCCGCTCCAATCACTTCGCGTATCTCTTCCACTGTACGGTTGTAAGCAATCAGCTGCTCTCTTGCGGGCACATCCGTTCCGAAATAGCACGGATACAGAAACGGCGGAGAGCTGACACGCATATGGACCTCTTTTGCTCCCGCGTCCCGCAGCATGCGCACGATCCGGTCGCTGGTGGTTCCCCTTACAATGGAATCATCAATCATGATAATCCGTTTTCCGGCCACAGCCTCCCGGAGCACATTCAGCTTTACCCGCACGCTGGATTCCCTGCTGCTCTGTCCCGGCTTGATAAAAGTACGGCCCACATAGCTGTTTTTCACAAAAGCGGTTCCGTAAGGGATCCCCGACTGCAGGGAATAACCCAGAGCCGCGGCGTTTCCCGATTCCGGAACTCCCACCACCAGATCCGCGTCCACCGGCGAATCCATGGCAAGAAATTTCCCCGCAAGAATCCGGGACTGGTAGACGCTTACGCCGTCGAAATGGCTGTCCGGTCTCGCGAAATAGATATACTCAAAAATACACCGGGCCTCCTGCTCTTTGGGCAGACAGTGGCTTTTATCCGATTTGATGCCGTCCGGCATAATCGTCACAATCTCGCCCGGTTCCACATCCCGCACAAACTCTGCGCCGATGGTCTCCAGGGCACAGGTTTCGGAAGCCAGAATATAGGCATGATCCCGCTTTCCGATGCATAAGGGGCGGAAGCCGAAGGGATCTCTTGCCCCTATCAGTTTCCGGGGAGACATGACAATCAGGGAATAGGCTCCCTTAATCTTGTCCATGGCCCGCGATACGGCTTCTTCTACAGAGGCAGACCGGATACGCTCCCGGGCAATGTGATAGGCGATGACCTCCGAATCAATGGTTGTCTGAAAAATCGCTCCCGTATACTCCAGTTCCCGGCGGAGCTCCGGCGCGTTGATCAGGTTTCCATTATGTGCCAGTCCCAGTGTTCCTTTTACATAGTTCAGCACGAGCGGCTGCGCATTTTCCCGTGTGCTGCTGCCCGCGGTGGAATAACGTGTATGACCAAGCCCTATATCTCCCTTTAAGCCTTCCAGCACTTCCGGAGTGAAGACCTCGTTTACAAGCCCCATTCCCTTATGGCTCTTTACGACTCCCTTTGGTCCTCTTGTGTCACTCACTGCGATTCCGCAGCTCTCCTGTCCTCTGTGCTGCAGGGCAAATAATCCGTAATAAATCGTAGAAGCCACATCCCTGCCGTCAAAATCATAGATTCCGAAGACACCGCATTCTTCCTTCAGCTTCTCTTCTTCCTCATACTGCTTATGAATCATACGTCCGTTCATCCTTTTATTGTCATATATGCCGCCGCGTAAAGCGGCGGCTTGTCTGTCCTGCTTCGATGCTGATTACAGGCCAAGGCGGTGGAAAACCTCATTGTAAGCTTCCTCTACATTTCCCAGATCTCTGCGGAAACGGTCCTTGTCCAGCTTCTCATTGGTATTGATATCCCAGAGGCGGCAGGTATCCGGAGAAGTCTCATCAGCCAGAATAATCTGTCCCTTGTAGCGTCCAAACTCAATCTTAAAATCAATGAGCTTGATGCCCGCGTTTGCGAAATATGCCTTGTAAACCTCATTGATCTTGAAGGCATACTTTGTGATGGTGTCAATCTCCTCGCGGGTAGCCAGTCCCAGGGCGATTGCGAAATAATCATTGATCAGCGGATCGCCCAGCTCGTCATTCTTATAGCTAAACTCCAGTGTGGGCTCCTTGAACTCGGTTCCCTCCGGAACACCGAGGCGCTTGGAAAAGCTTCCTGCTGCCACATTGCGGATGATAACCTCCAGGGGAACGATCTCCACTTTCTTTACCGCTGTCTCACGATCGCTGAGCTCCTCAATAAAGTGAGTCGGAATTCCTTCCTTTTCCAGAAGCTGGAACACCCGGTTGGTCATGCGGTTATTGATCACGCCTTTTCCCTGAATTGTTCCTTTCTTCTGTCCGTTAAACGCTGTCGCGTCATCCTTATAATCTACAATTAAAACGTCCGGATCGTCAGTCGTATAAACTTTCTTTGCTTTTCCTTCATACAGTAAATCCAATTTTTTCATCTTCATAACCGTCCTTTTCTGATTTTGTTCATAGTCTGGCGTCTTTCCGAGACGCTGTTACGTGAAAATTATATACTAAGATTTTTGGAAAAGCAAGGCGGCCGCGGCGGAATCTTATAATATATTCTAATCGGTATTCGGTGGCCATGCTTATAGAAGGCCCTCAGAAAGAGCAGTTTCTGCACAGAATTCCGCCGCTGGAAGACATGGTTCTTGACTCATTCCATAAATTTTTCTATTCTGTAAAGGAAGCATAGAAAATTTCAGGCCCGGCTGTAAAACAACAGCTGACGGCCTTAAGGATCGGAATACTTCTTCCAGAAAGGAATCCCCATGAAACTTCGCATCGGAATTTTAAGCACCGCCTCCATAGTCCCCCGGCTGATCGGCGCGGTACGCGCCGCCGAAGCCGCAGCCCTGCCCGGAGAAGGCTGCACAGTCTCCGCCATAGCCTCCCGCAATCCCGAAAACGCCCGGCAGAAAGCTCTGCTCTGGGATATTCCCAAAGCGTTTGGAAGCTATGAGGAACTGATAGAGTCCAAAGAAGCAGATATCATCTACATCGCCACGATAAACAGCGAGCACTATCACTATGCGAAGCTGGCGCTGGAGGCCGGCAGACACGTGCTTTGCGAAAAGCCCTTTACCCTGAATCCTTCGCAGGCTGAAGAGCTGTTCTCGCTGGCCCGGCAGAAAGGTCTGTTCCTGATGGAAATGCAGAAGGTGGTCTTTCTCCCGGTTGTCCAAAAACTGAAAAACCTGATTCGGGAAGGCGCTTTTGGACGCATCACCATGGCTGATTTTTCCAGTTCCTTTGACGCCGGATATAACGGCTGGTTCTTCGACGCGGCAAAGGGCCGCGGCCCTCTCTACGGCAATGCCTGCTACAGCCTGGAGCTTATGCAGTACCTTCTGGACTGCTACACTGCCGAATGGACCGGACTCTGCACCCGGAGCCGGACCGGCGTGGAGGATCAGTTCTCCATAATTATCCGCATGGAAAATGACACCCTGTACACCAATAAAACCAGTATCCGCGCTGAGACAATTCATACCGGATATATTTATGGGGAAAAGGGATATATCGAATTGCCCGACTATTGGAAAGCGCGGAAAGCTGTTCTTCATTATAAAGATCGGGAACCCGAAATTCTGGAGGAGCCCTGTGAATATGAGCTGATGTATGAAGTCATTCACGCGGAACAGTGTATCCGCCAGGGGCTTGTGGAAAGCCCGGTTATGACAGAAGAAATGACCGTCCGGGCGCTTGAGGTGCTGACCGCCATGCACAGGCTATGGAATCCGGCGAGCCTCTAATTCCATTTCATGCCGAATCGAATCAAAGGCGCCGCCCGGTCATCAAGACCAGATGACCGGGCGGCGCCCTCTGCAAAGCAGCTTTTCGCTGCTTTTTCTATTTTTTCTGCTTTCTCTCAGCCGGTTCCGGTTCCTTTTTTCCGGTTTCTTTATCTGTTATCTCTATCCGCTTTCTGTTACGCTGTCTTTTCAACCTTTCTCTGTACCGCTTTTACAACTTCCATAATCGGAATAATCAGAATCGCAAGGCCGAGGGCAATCGCATACTCTTCCAGGTCAATCGGTGTAAACTGGAATGCGTTCGCAATAAACGGAACCTCGATTACAACCGTCGTCAGAATCAGAGATACAATCATCGCTCCATAGAGGAACTTGTTATGGTTGGTCAGCTTAAAGATAGAACCACGGCGGCTTCTCATATTCAGAGAGTGGCAGATTTCTACCATAGAAAGCGTCAGGAACGCCATCGTGGTACCGTCCGGGCTGTTCACGAACTCCCAGACGCCGCTCTCGATGTAATGGCCCAGCAGGTAAGATACCATCACGAGCACTGTTACAATCAGTCCCTGGAAGAACACATCAAAGCCCATGCCGCCGGCAAAAATGCCTTCCTTGGGATCACGGGGCTTGCGCTTCATAATATCCGCTTCGCTCTTCTCCATACCAAGAGCCAGCGCCGGGAAGCAGTCTGTAATCAGGTTGATCCAGAGCAGGTGCACCGGCTCCAGAATCGTAAAGCCAATCAGGGTCGCAAAGAAGATAGACAGCACCTCAGCCAGGTTGGAAGCCAGCAGGAACTGAATCGCCTTACGGATATTCGCATAGATCCGGCGGCCTTCTTCTACTGCAGATACAATCGTCGCAAAGTTATCGTCAGCCAGAACCATATCCGCCACATTTTTCGTAACGTCGGTTCCGGTGATACCCATGCCGACTCCGATGTCCGCGCTCTTGATGGAAGGCGCGTCGTTGACGCCGTCACCGGTCATGGCCGTAATCATCCCCTTTGCTTTCCAGCCCTTTACGATACGTACCTTATGCTCAGGCTGTACGCGGGCATACACAGAGAATTCTTCAATCCGGCGGTTGAACTCCTCATCACTCATCTCATCCAGCTGCGCGCCGGTAATAGCCTGATCCGGGCTGGAAATAATTCCAAGCTCCATACCGATGGCTACTGCTGTATCTTTATGGTCTCCGGTAATCATAATCGGCCGGATGCCTGCCTCGCGGCATTCTACAATCGCATCCTTCACCTCCGGACGGACCGGATCGATCATGCCGGAAAGTCCAAGATAAGTCAGATCCTGCTCCAGCGCTTCCGGCTCTGTATTTTCCGGAACCGCATCCCAGTCTCTTTTTGCGCAGCAGAGCACACGCAGGGCCTTGTCAGCCATGGCTTTATTGGAAGCCAGGATAGAAGCCCGGATCTCCTCTGTCATCGGCACGGGCTGTCCGTCCTTCATAGCATGGGTGCAGCGCTTCAGCACCTCATCCGGCGCCCCCTTGGTATACTGAACGATCTTTCCGTCCTTTGTCTGATGAACGGTAGACATCATCTTACGCATGGAATCGAAGGGAGCCTCGCCCACACGGGGATATTCTTCCTTGAGCTGTGTCTTCTCATAGCCGTTCTTCGCTGCGTCGTTGACCAGCGCGCACTCGGTAGGCTCGCCCACTGCCTGGCCTGCCTCTGCATCCCATTCTGCGTCAGAACAGAGGGCCATGCCAATCTCCAGCTCTTTCTCGTCCTCCGCCACATGCTCTACGACGGTCATCTTGTTCTGGGTCAGCGTACCGGTCTTATCCGAACAGATAATCTGGGTACATCCCAGAGTCTCTACTGCTGTCAGCTTACGAATAATGGCATTGCGTTTGGACATATTCGTCACACCGATGGAGAGTACGATGGTCACGACAGCTGCCAGTCCTTCGGGAATCGCCGCTACCGCCAGGGATACGGCTACCATAAAGGTATCCAGAATCGCGTCTCCGCTGATGCCGGATCGTAAAAGTCCCACTGCAAAAATCACAATACAGATGCCTACTACCAGCACAGTCAGAATCTTACTGAGCTGGTTCAACTTCAGCTGCAGCGGAGTCTCCTCATCCTTAGCCTGAGCCAAAGCGGACGCAATCTTGCCCATTTCTGTATTCATTCCGGTTCCGGTAATGACTGCTTTACCGCGGCCATATACCACGGTGGAACCCATGTAAACCATGTTCTTGCGGTCTCCCAGCGGAACATCCTTCTGTCCGTCAAGCTGCAGAAGTCCCACAAGCTTGTTGACAGGAACGGACTCTCCGGTCAGAGCCGCCTCCTCAATCTTCATGCTGGCACATTCAATGATACGGCCGTCCGCCGGAACCGCATCTCCTGCCTCCAGCAGCACCACGTCACCGGGCACCAGCTCTTCGCTCTTTAAGGTAACTACCTTTCCGTCGCGCATTACCTTGCTGGTCGCCGCAGCGATTTCCTGCAGAGCCGCAATGGCAGCCTCCGCCTTGCTCTCCTGCACCACGCCGAGAACCGCATTGATAATAACCACGGCCATGATAATGATGACATCCGCAAAGGACTCTCCCTCATAAGCCGCTGTGATACCTGAAATGACAGCCGCCACGATCAGGATAATGATCATCGGGTCTGCCAGCTCATTCAAGAACCTCTTCAGCAGGGAATCCTTTTTCCCTTCTTCCAGACGGTTTCTTCCAAATTCAGCAAGCCTTTTCTCGGCCTCCTGGGAGCTTAAGCCTTCCTCTGAAGAATTCTGCTCCTTTAATACCTCTTCAACGCTTTCCAGATACTCTTTCACGTTTCCTCCTATCCGGACGTTTTCACGCCTCGTTTTCTTCTGTCGTCTGCTGCCTTTCTTCCGCTTATGGGCACAATTATTTCGCAGCAGCCGCGTACAGATTTTATCATATCATTTATTATCCATTTTGTCCAACATTTGCCCTCTTATGTAAGCAAAAACGGTGGCGGCCGGTGGACAGGCTTCCTGCCATACGCTCTGCATCCCATGTCTGATTCCTCCTTCTGCATTTTTCCTGTATCTGCCCATTCCCATGAGAAAACCTCTCATCCCATGCTCCAGATAACAAAAAAGACCTATCCACAAGAATCCTCCTGCAGATAAGTCTCGCTGTTTCAAACAAAACCAGGCTCAAAGCCATGAATGTTGATTCTGTCACGCCAAAGGCGCCAACTACTCCCTTATGCCGTCTGTTATGCGGTTTTGACTACTTTTATTATCTTACCTTACTTTACCAGGAAAAGCAAGATCTTTATGCTTTTTTTATATATCGCGGATCTCAAAGCATTTTCAAAGCCAGAAAAACCTCTATGCCTCACATCTGCTTTCTCACAATCCGGTACTCGTCTCCATACTGAAAATAAGGGCAGGCATGGAAGCTGCCCTGTATGAAAAGACGCATTTCATCCTCATCCAGATCCATTTCGCAGACATAGTAGCCATAATCTTCATCGTATACATAATTGCCGCAGAGTTCACAGTTTGACGCCTTTTTCTTTTTTCCCTCCATCATGCATTCCTCCCCGGATACAATATTCTCTGCATGTTTCTCTTCATTTTCTCCGACAGCCGCGTATACTGAATCAGCTCTTCCTCATCGAAACCGCTGAATCTGGCGTCGTCAAAATCCTGCTCCACAAGGGCCAGCTCCGCAAGAACCGGTTCCACCGCAGGCAGAAAGGTGATTCGGAGCTTCTTTCCCTTTTCTTTTTTTCCCGTCTCCTGCTCTTTTCTGTCTCCGTGCTTTTCCTTCTTCTTTTTCTTCTCCTTCTCTTCCGGCTTCTTATCCGTCAGTTCTTCCTGCCGTATAAGCCCCCGCAGAGCAAGTCTCTGGAGAAGCATTGTAAGCGTACGCCGGGGGATTCCCGCAAAATCTGCCAGTTCCCGCCTGTTTATAATCTCACCGGAATGGCTCAGGCACAGAAGAAGAGCCGCTTCCTGCACCGTCAGGTCATTTTTCAGGGCCGCAGTCTCCAGATACCGTTCCAGAAGCTTCCGCTGGCGGTAAATTTCTGAAAGCAGCCCCTCTCCCGCAATGGCCTCGGCGCTGACGCCGGAACGCTCATCGCCCAGCTTCTTCGTCCCCGGAAGGAGCGGAAAGCCCACGCTTCCATCACCGGCCGCGTCTATCAGAAAACGGTATACCTGCAGACGCTTTTTCTCATACTCTTCTTCGTCCAGCACTTCCCTGTAAAAGCTGTGGTAGTACTCAAAAACCGTCAGCTTCATCTGAATGGTCTTCGCCAGACTGTTTCCCTGGCTGACCAGAGACCCTTTCCGCTTCACATAATAATAGACCGGAGCCCGCAGCGCGCAGAATCTCTCCGCATAGCGGATATATTCCAGGTTAAACATGAAATCCTCGCACCAGCTGATGTCCGTGTTCATGCGGAGCCTGTGCTCCTGTATGATACTTCTGCGGTACAGCTTGTTCCAGAGCACCCCGTAATAGAAGTCAGCCGGGTTTTCCATCATATGAGCCGCAAACTGTTCCTTTGTCAGCACTCCGTCTTCTTCTATATCGCCTTTCGTGGATACACGCTCTCCCGCCACCCGGTAAAAATCCGAAATGACCAGATCACAGTCTTCCTCTTCCGCCGTGCGGACCAGAAGCTTTGTGGCATCCGGGGTAATCCAGTCGTCGCTGTCCACAAACTGCAGCCAGGTTCCCTTCGCATTGTCAATGGCCAGGTTGCGCGCCGCCGACACGCCTTCATTTTCCTTATGAATCACGCGGACGCGCGTGTCCTTAGCGCCGTATTCGTCACAGATGGCTCCTGAGCCATCCCGGCTTCCATCATCAATCAAAAGCAGCTCATAATCCGTATACTCCTGCCCCAGAATGCTCTCCACACTGCGGCGGATATAGGCTTTCGCATTATAGACCGGTATAATAATGGAAACGGTCGGATTCATAACCTCTCTCCTTATACAATCCTCTTAAATTTCTTTTCTATCTCCTGCTTTGTCATGGAGATAATCGTAGGCCGTCCATGGGGGCAGTTATAAGGATTTTCAAGGGTAAGGAGTTCTTCGATCAGCGCCTGGGCTTCTGCTGTGCTCATACGCTGATTTCCCTTGACTGCCGCCTTGCAGGACATGGACGCAATTTTGTCCAGTATCATCTCTGTGTTCTTCCCGCTGACATACTCCAGGCTGTCCAGCAGTTCCAGAAACAAATCCTTTTCTGCCAGCCCGAACAGATTGGCCGGCACTGCGCTGACCGCGTACTCTCTGCCGCCAAAAGGCTCGATCTCAAAGCCCAGCTCCTTAAAATAGTCCTGATATTCCTCCAGCTTCGCCGCTTCCTGCATGGACAGAGTCAGAATCAGCGGCGGGCTTACCATTTGAGACGTAATTTCTTTGCTGGCAAGACTTTTTACCGTGCGCTCATACAGCACCTTTTCATGGGCCGCGTGCTGGTCAATCATATAAAATTTATCTTCAAACTGTACCAGCCAGTAGGTTTCAAAAAGCTGTCCGATGATACGGATATCTGATTTCGTGGCCGGATTCAGAAGACGCTGCTCAAATAGATCCAGCTGCTCCGGCTTTTGCTCCAGTTCTGGTTCTGGCTTTGTCTCATAGCTTCCGCTCTCCCGCAGAAGCTGATTTTCCTCTGGCGGAAGCTGCTGCTTCTGCGTGTCTGTCTGGGGAATTTCTTCCTGCTGCTTCGTCTCTGTCTGGCGGATTTCTTCCTGTTCTTTCTTCTGCCGGAATTCTTCCGTGACTCTTTTTCTCATTTGAGCCATAAAGTATTCCAGATTGCGCTCCTGAGGTGTGGAAGTGCTCTGCGCCGAAGGTTCACGGGGTATAAAGACGCCCCTGCCCGGGATTCTCTCTTCCGGCTCCGCCGCTGTCCTATTCGGCTCCGCTTCCGTTCTCCCCGGTTCGTTTTCATTTCTCCCTGATTCCGCTCCCTTTTTCTGCGGCTCTTCCGTAAGCTTTACTTCAGGAATCAGTTCCCGCTCCATCAGCCCCTGCCGCACCGTATCCCGGACAAAGCGGTACAGCTCCTCCTGATTGGAAAAGCGCAGCTCCATCTTCGTGGGATGCACATTCACATCCAGGAGTTTGCCGTCTATAGCAAAATGCAGGGCCGTGAAGGGATATTTATGCTGCATCATAAACGTCCGGTATCCCTCTTCGATTCCCTTTGCAATGATATTGCTGCGGATATAGCGGCCGTTGATGAAATAGTTCTCATAACCCCGGTTTCCTCTGGAAATCACAGGTTTTCCGATATAACCGGTAATACGCACAGGTCCCTGGGCCGCGTCGATCTCAGCCAGATTGGCCGCCACGTCGCGTCCGTAAATATGATAAATCACATCCTTCAGATTGTGGTTTCCGGAGGTATGAAGCTTCGTCTGTCCGTTATTGATAAACTGAAAGGATATATCGGGATGAGAAAGAGCAAGACGCTCCACCAGCTCGCTCACATATCCTGCTTCTGTCATGGGTGACTTCAGGAATTTCCGGCGGGCCGGCGTATTATAGAAAAGGCTGCGCACCAGAAAGGTCGTTCCGTCAGGGGCCGCCATCTCTTCCAGCTTTCTCTCCGTTCCGCCTTCAATCACATAGCGGACGCCCACATCGGCGTCCGCTGTCTTGGTAATCAGTTCTACCATGGCAATGGATGCGATGCTGGAGAGTGCCTCGCCCCGGAACCCCAGGGAGGCCACATGGAACAGGTCCTCCACCGCCCGGATTTTGCTGGTGGAATGGCGCAGAAACGCTATGGCTACCTGATCCCGGTCAATGCCGCTTCCATTGTCCGTGACACGGATCAGGGAGGTGCCTCCGTCCCGGATCTCCACGGTGACGGCCGTGGCGTCTGCGTCTATGGAATTTTCCACAAGCTCCTTGACCACAGAGGCTGGCCGTTCAATGACCTCCCCCGCCGCAATCTGATCTATGGTCTTCTGATCAAGCACCTGTATTCTGCTCATCCGATCACCACCTGTTCTTTATCTTGTTCTGCAGCCGGTAGATGGTATTCAGCGCCTCCAGCGGCGTCATGTTTCCCAGATCCATATCGCGGATCTCTGTGATAATATCGTCATCCTTTACCGTGTCAAAAAGAGAAATCTGATCCACATCCGTATCCGGTTCTGTCTCCAGAGGCGCGGCCTTTGGCTTTACGGAAATATCTGCCGCACTCAGTTCCTCCACCAGTTCTTTAGCCCGCTGAATCACCGGATCGGGAACGCCGGCCAGCTTCGCCACCTGGATTCCATAGCTCTTGTCCGCTCCGCCCCGGATAATTTTTCTTAAAAATACGATATCGTCGCCCTTTTCCTTCACGGCGATACAGTAGTTTTTCACGCCGGGAAGGGAGCCCTCCAGCTCCGTAAGCTCATGATAATGGGTGGCAAACAGTGTCTTCGCGCCCAGAATTTTCGGATTGCTGATATATTCAATCACGGCCCAGGCAATGGCCAGGCCGTCAAAGGTGCTGGTTCCCCGGCCGATTTCGTCAAGAATCAGAAGGCTGGCAGACGTCGCGTTACGCAGAATATTGGCCACCTCAGTCATTTCCACCATGAAAGTACTCTGGCCGGAAGCCAGGTCATCAGAAGCGCCCACTCTGGTAAAGATTCGATCCACAATGCCGATTTTGGCCTTGTCGGCGGGCACAAAGCTTCCCACCTGGGCCATCAGCACAATCAGCGCAGTCTGGCGCATATAGGTGGACTTTCCTGCCATGTTCGGCCCCGTAATAATGGAAATCCGGTTCTGGCCGTTATCCAGGGTGGTATCGTTGGGGATAAACATATCGTTCTCAATCATCTGCTCCACCACCGGATGGCGGCCGCCTTTGATCTCAATGATTCCCTTTTCATTCATCACAGGACGCACATAATGATTCCGCTCAGCCACAAAAGCCAGCGAGGCAAATACATCCACCATGGCCACTGCCTTGGCTGTGCGCTGGATCCGCAGAACCTGAGACGCTATCTTTTCCCTCAGCTCACAGAAAAGGCCGTATTCCAGGGAAGTCACCTTGTCCTCGGCTCCGAGAATCGTGTCCTCCAGTTCTTTCAGCTCCGGCGTAATATAGCGCTCCGCATTCGTAAGCGTCTGCTTGCGCATCCAGGTATCCGGCACCATATCTTTGTAAGAATTGGTCACTTCCAGATAATAGCCAAACACCTTATTGTATTTGATCTTCAGATTCTTAATGCCTGTCTTTTCCCGCTCCTCTGCCTCCAGCTTCGCAAGCCAGCTCTTTCCTTCTGTCTTTGCGTGCCGGTAACGGTCCACATCCTCGTGATAGCCATCCCGGATAATATCGCCGTCCCGGATGGAAATAGGCGGATCGTCCTGAATCGCCGCAGCAATCATAGACTGAATGTCCGAAAGCACATCCAGTTCCTCCCGCAGCTCGCACAGAAGAGGGGAATGAAACTCTTCCAAAAGGGTATGAATATGGGGCAGCATCTCCAGAGAGGTTCGAAACGCAATCAAATCTCTGGGATTGGCCGTCTGGTAACTGATCCGCCCGATGAGACGCTCCAGATCATAAATGGGATTCAGATATTCCCGCAGTTCCTCCCGGGTAATCACATGGTCGTTCAGTTCCGCAATAGCTTCATGGCGTTTTTCAATTTCCGCCCTGTCAATCAGAGGCTGTTCCACCATGCTGCGCAGAGTGCGGGCTCCCATAGCTGTCTTCGTCTTGTCCAGAACCCAGAGAAGGGAGCCTCTCTTCTGCTTTTCCCTTAAGGTCTCCGTAAGCTCCAGATTTCTACGGCTGGAGCTGTCAATGATCATGTATTTTCCGATGGTATAGGGCTGCAGATGGGTCAGATGAGACAGGGTCGTCTTCTGGGTCTCGTAAAGATATTTCAGAAGAGCTCCTGCCGCAATGGTGCCGCAGCTCAAATCATTGAGCCCCAGGCCTGCCAGATTCGACACCTTGAAATGCTCCATCAGCGTATTCCGGCACAGCTCATCATCAAAGTACCAGCTCTCCAGGGGATACACCGCAATGCCAAGCCGGAATTTCAAATCCGCCAAATCCACGCCGCTCATGGAAAAAGCCTCATTGCAGACAATCTCCGCCGGCGCAAATTTGTTAATCTCATCCAGAAGCTTTCTCTCGGAATCCACTTCGGTGACCAGATAGTCTCCCGTGGTAATATCAGCTGTGGAAATTCCATATCGATCCGAGAGATAGACAATACACATCAGATAGTTATTCTTTGTCTCATCTGCCGCAGACAGGTTTGTTCCGGGAGTGACAATGCGCACCACATCCCGGGCTACCAGCCCCTTTGCCTCCTTCGGGTCCTCCATCTGCTCGCAGATGGCCACCTTATAGCCTTTGGAAACCAGCCGGTTTAAATATCCCTCTACAGCATGATAAGGAACGCCACACATGGGTGCGCGTTCCTCTAATCCACAGCTTTTTCCTGTTAAAGTAAGTTCCAGTTCCTTGGACACAAGCTTTGCATCATCAAAGAACATTTCATAAAAATCGCCCAGGCGATAAAATAAGATACAGTCCTTGTACTGTTCCTTTGTCTTCAGGTACTGCTGCATCATGGGTGTAAGTTCCGCCATGAATTTTCCTTCCTCTTAATGCCGTGTCCTGCTGTCTAAGCTGTATAAACCCTTGTCCTCAGCTGTCAACTGTTGCTGGATACGGTTCCTGTCTCTGCGTCTACCATCACCACGGCTCCGCTCTTTAAAATTTCAGTGGCATTGGCCGCGCCCACGATCACCGGAATATCAAGAGTCAGACCCACAATAGCCGCATGGGAATTGTCTCCCTTCTGCTCTACCACAAGACCGGACGCCGATTTCATCTGATCCAGCATCTCATTGCTGGTCGCCGGAGCCACAATCACATCTCCTGCCCGGAAATTCTTCTTCAGCTGCTCCGCATCCTTTACGACACACAGAGAACCGCAGACTTTCTTCTTGGTAATGCCGGTTCCGGTAACCAGAATTCTTCCTGCCACCTGAACCTTGATAAGGTTCGTGGTTCCGGTTACGCCAAGAGGCACGCCTGCTGTCAGAACAGTCAGATCTCCTCTGGATACCAGTCCTGCCTTCTCCGCAGCTTCCACCGCACGTCTGAACAATGTTTCCGCTTCCTCTTCCTTGTCAAGAAGCAGCGGCTGTACGCCCCAGTAAAGATTCAGCTGACGGCAGACATAATCATCCATACAGCAGCCAATGATCTGGCAGCCCGGATGATGCTTTGACACCATACCCACGGTTCTTCCTGACTTGGTTACTGTAATAATGGCAGCCGCCTGCAGGTCTACCGCTGTCGTGCAGGTAGCATGAGATACCGCATTGGTAATGTCCGGACGGTCCATAATAGTACGTCTCTTGAAACGGGCGTCATAGTCAATATCTGCCTCGGTACGTACCGCAATCTTCACCATCGTTTTCAACGCTTCCACCGGATACTGGCCATTTGCCGTCTCACCGGAAAGCATGATCGCGCTCGTTCCCTGATAAATGGCATTTGCCACATCGGTAGTCTCCGCACGGGTCGGCCGGGGGTTCTTGATCATAGAATCCAGCATCTGAGTCGCCGTAATAACCGGCTTGCCTGTCTCCACAACCTTCCGGATCATCTTCTTCTGAATAATTGGCACTTCCTCCAGGGGAATTTCCACACCCATATCTCCCCGGGCTACCATGACTCCGTCAGCTACCCGGAGAATCTCATCCAGGTTTTCCACACCCTGCATATTTTCAATCTTGGCGATAATCTTAATATGCTGGCATCCCTTTCCTTCCAGAATTCTGCGGATCTCCAGAATATCATCCGCAGTTCTTGTAAAGGACGCCGCAATATAGTCAAAGCCTTCCTCAACGGCAAAAAGAATATCATCATAATCCTTCTGGCTCACAAAAGGCATGGTCAGATTGACACCCGGCACATTGATTCCTTTCTTATTAGAAATCATGCCGCCGTTTTCCACAATACAGAAAATTTCCTTTTCTGTCACCTTGCTTACCTTCATGCCGATCAGACCATCATCAATCAAAATGGAATCTCCAGGCTTTACATCCTTCACCAGATCTTTATAGGAGATGGACACTATGCCTTCATTTCCAAGCACATCCTCTGTGGTCAGCACAAAGCTCTGCCCCTTTTTCAGCTCAATTTTACCATTTTCCAGCATTCCGGTCCGGATTTCCGGTCCCTTTGTATCCAACAGGAGCGCCACCGGAAGATCCAGTTCCTCACGCACCTTTTTTACTACGTCCGCTTTCTTCTTCTGCTCTTCATGACTTCCATGGGAAAAATTCAATCTGGCTACATTCATGCCGGCCAGCATCAGTTCCCGAATCACCTGCTCGCTGTCAGAGGCAGGTCCTAACGTACAGATAATTTTTGTTTTTCTCATCTTCATGCGATTTTCACTCCACTCGTTTTTGCTTTTTTGAGTTTTTCCTTTTTCTTCTTTCTTCATTACCCGCCCATTATAGCATCGGAAAAAGTCGTAAGTCAAGGAGGAGCAGATGGATGTACAAAAATTTTACACAAGTCCTTTGATGATATCAAAACAGTCAAAGGTGGCAAAGTAATCCTTCGGCGTCTCCGCCCGGCGGATAAGCTGCGCGCTTCCATCCTCTTTCAAAAGAAGCTCCGCAGACTTCAGCTTGCCGTTGTAATTGTAGCCCATGGCATACCCGTGGGCTCCCGTATCATGAATCACCAGCAAATCTCCCTTGTCGATCTTCGGAAGCTGCCTGTCAATGGCAAACTTATCGTTGTTTTCACACAGAGAGCCTGTTACGTCATAGGTGTGATCGCAGGGCTCGTCCTCTTTTCCCATAACTGTAATGTGGTGATATGCCCCGTACATGGCCGGACGCATCAGATTCACCGCACAGGCGTCCACGCCAATATACTCCTTATAGGTATGCTTCTCATGAATTGCTTTGGTCACCAGGCAGCCGTAGGGTCCCAGCATGAAACGGCCCAGTTCCGTATAAATCGCCACATCCCCCATGCCGGCAGGCACAAGAACTTCCTCATAAACCTTCCGCACGCCTTCGCCGATGACACGGATATCATTGGGCTCCTGATCCGGCCGGTAAGGAATTCCGATTCCGCCGGAAAGATTGATAAACCGGATGTCAGCTCCCGTCTCCTTTTTCAGACGGACCGCCAGTTCAAAAAGCACCTTAGCCAGCATCGGATAATAATCATTTGTCACCGTATTGCTTGCAAGAAATGCATGAAGACCGAAATGCTTCGCGCCCTTCTGCTGCAGAACCCGGTACGCGTCAAAGAGCTGCTCCGTGGTCATGCCGTATTTGGCATCCCCAGGATTGTCCATGATATCATTGCTGATCGGAAACACTCCGCCGGGATTGAAACGGCAGCTGATGGTCTCCGGAATATAGCCGATGGTTTTCTCCAGAAAATCAATATGCGTATAATCGTCCAGATTGATAATCGCTCCGATTTTCGCCGCATAGGCAAATTCCTCCGCCGGCGTGTCGTTGGAGGAAAACATGATGTCCTCTCCCTTTACGCCAAGAGCCTCGGAAAGCATCAGCTCTGTCATGGAAGAGCAGTCGCAGCCGCAGCCGTACTCTCTTAAAATATTGATCAGAAACGGATTCGGCGTAGCCTTCACCGCAAAATATTCCTTATATCCCGGATTCCAGGCAAAGGCTTCCTTCAGGGCCTTCGCATTTTCCCGGATTCCCTTTTCATCATAGAGATAAAAGGGCGTCGGATAAGTCTTTGTAATCTCTTGCAGCTGTTCCAGCGTCACAAACGTTTTTTTCTTCATAATGCTTCGCTCCTTGTATGTTACAATTACGGCCTGTTCAGGTTCCAAATTTCACTCCGGACAGACAGGCCGCAGCCTTTTGTCATATTTTTTCCTTGACTATTATAACCACATTTTTTATTATTTGTATAACGAATAATTTTGATTAAAATAATCGGTTTTTATGATTATTAAATCATGATAAAACAGAGGCGGGCAAAAAGCACGGAGGAAGAAAAAGCCCTGGGGGAGAGCTGCTTTTTCCGCTGCCTCCCAGCTGCTTTTCCAGGCCGCTTCCAGCCGAAACCAGGAGGTACAGACATCATATGGATACCCAGACACTGAAAACTTTTCTGACTCTTGCAAATGTGAAAAATTTCACACAGACAGCCCGTCTCATGTACATCGCCCAGTCTACGGTGACCAACCGCATCGCCGAACTGGAGAAGGAAGTCGGAAAACCCCTGTTCATCCGGAGCAAAAAAAACATTTCCCTGACACGGGAGGGCGTTGTCTTTCTCGATTACGCAAGGCGTATTCTGGATCTGGAAGATCTCTCCATAAAGGAGCTGAATTCCCCAGCCTTTTCCCGGACGCCTCTGCGCATCGGCACCACAAACACCATTTATGAATGCTATCTGGCCCCGGTCCTTCTGAACATGCTGAAGGAGGAAAACGGCTATGCCATAAACCTCGTCATCAGCCATTCTGTCAATCTTCTTCAGTCCCTGCAGGACGGACTTTTTGATCTGGTCTTCACCTATGAGCCGCTTCAGAAGTCCGGGTATCACTGCCATCTTTTCCGGACAGACCGCCTGCTCCTTGTGGCACTCCCCGAAAGCGTCCGGCGGCGTCCTGCCGTCCGCAAGGAAGAGCTTCCGTCCCTAAACTACCTCTTCTGTAATTTTGCCCTTCAGGAGGTAGGCCAGTTCATCCGGGAACTTTTTCCTCCCCTGTACCAATTCTCCTTCGAGATCGACAACAGCACAAAACTGATCGACTATCTTCTGAAGGGCATTGGCTGCAGCTTTCTGCCGGACGGTCTGGTACAGCCTTATCTGGAAAACGGCTCTCTTGCCTCTATAGAACTCCTTGACTTTGAGGCTCCCCGCATCAACTGCTACGAATGCTTTCCAGAAGGACGGGAGCCCGCAATTCTGCTGTAGGCTCCCGTCAGCCTGGCGGCTCTTCTGCCGCTGGCATACTGTTTTTTTGATGTCTCTAAAATCCTAAAAGCCGGGCTTATTTACTGCAGCCGCAGGCGCCGCCGTTTGTATCAAACGCCGGATTGAAGGCATAGAAATTGTTGGAGTTCAGCTTATCCTGAACAATACGCAGGGCTTCGCCGAAGCGCTGGAAATGCACTACTTCCCTTGCCCTGAGGAAACGGATTGCATCTGCTACATCTGGCGAATCGACGCAGAGGCGCAGAATATTGTCATACGTGGTCCGGGCCTTCTGCTCTGCAGCCATATCTTCCGTCAAATCTGTAATCGGATCTCCCACAGACTGGAACATAGCCGCGGAAAACGGGGTCCCGGATGCCGCCTGGGGCCAGAGTCCCAGGGTGTGATCCACATAATAATCATCGAAACCGCTGGCTTTGAGTTCCTCCATAGTCATGTTGCGGGTAAGCTGATGGACGATGGTCGCGATCATTTCAAAGTGGCCCAGCTCATAAGAGCCGGGATGTTATATTTGAAATATTATGGATTACTATGGGTTACCCTGCTTGGCCTTGTCCATATCTTTTCTAAATTTAATTTTTACAATTATCAGCGCTATACAAATAATAACTACCGTAACAGTAACCAGTATTCCAAAACACAAGCCCGAAATATTTTTTAAGAATATGCATATTATTTGAAGAATTGCGCCAATAAGAATTATCCAAAGCCCCATTCTGGCAACATGTTTATCATGAAGTGTGTCTTGCTCCTGGTGGTCTTGATGCCATGCTGTTCTAGCTTTCATTGCTCCTTCATAAGACATGTTTATAATGTTCCATACAGACACTACCGTCCCTAAAGTATTTAATATCGTAGCC
>CALWAV010000065.1 GCA_944375745.1 uncultured Merdimonas sp. | reverse complement strand
CAGAAACATTCAATGAAGTTATCACATTAGAATATATCACCGAATTACAAGCTAAAGTCAGCGCAGCTATGAGTAATGGGGATTTACCATTTGTTTCTTCTTCTGCTGTTTATGAAAACCCATACCGACTTCATGTTGTTGTAACATCAAATGCGGAAAATGATTTATCAAAGTTAAAAGCCTTTGACACGATTGGCGGAGCTTTAGAAATCGAGTATAACGCAACAGAATATATTGTAACAGAATAAGAGAGAAGCTATCGAAAAACTCTCCGCACAAATTGCCCAAAGAACA
This sequence comes from uncultured Merdimonas sp., assembly GCA_944375745.1. Classification (GTDB taxonomy): domain Bacteria; phylum Bacillota; class Clostridia; order Lachnospirales; family Lachnospiraceae; genus Laedolimicola. The sequence goes on along the minus strand of CALWAV010000065.1, from coordinate 26,512 downwards.
GATCATACCATCAATATCGACCGTTTCATGAAGCTCGTCAAAAAACATAGAAGCGTATCACGAAGAAGCAGTTGAACCCATAGAACTGCCGAAACGTGAACGTCGCAAAAGTAAAAGGAGCTGTCGCATCAATGATTAGAAAATCATAGATGCGACAGCTCCATATCTGTTTTGTTATGTTAATACTTATCCTTCAATCGAAATGTACTTGTTATCTTCCACTTTCTCCTGAACATCCTTCTTCGGAATCGTAAGCACCAGAGCTCCATTCTCGAATTTCGCTTTGATGTCGGCTTCCGTTATCTGATCGCCTACATAAAAGCTTCTGCTGCAGCTGCCGCTGTAACGCTCCCTGCGGATGTATCTGCCATTGTCACTTCATCCCTCTTCCTTTGTTCTGACTATGTTATACCACCGTTTATTAGCACTGTCAAGAGGCGAGTGCTAATAATTTTGTGAAAATTCTGTGAATTTTTGATTTTTCTTAATATTGTGGGTTTTATAAGGCACTTTCAATCGTATTTTTCTATGTTAATAACAGCAATCGCAGATTGATTTGGTTCCCCGGTAACAAGGTCCTGCGGTGCCGGGATTAACATCATAAAACCCTCTTTCCCATATCTCTGTTCATAGCCCTGCGCATACCCTTCCTCAACAGAAATATGCTGCACTTGGCCTATGACCATAGCTGTGATTCCTGCGCCGCTTAAATCCTGCGTTTCCTTCAAGGTACATTCCATATTGATAAATGCCTCCTGTATAACTGGCGCATGAACGGTTTTTGCATTGGAAAGCGTAAAATGACCTGCTGCAAATTCATCTGTTTCCATATCGTTGTGTTTGATTGTATCTACCAGCTTATCATAATAACTTATGGGGAGAAAGTTGATACAAAAACATTTTTCCCTTTTAATATTGGCATAGGTGTGGGTATGCTGATATAAATTTCCCATTACGGCAAAGAAAGCAGTTTTATCTCCATGAAAGCAGCTCCATGAATGAAAGCAAACATTCGGTTTTCCGTTTTCTTTCCATGTGGTAATTGCAAACAGAACCGTTGGTATTCCTGCAGTCACTTCAAAATGTGAAAACAATTCAAATTCTTCTGGATAGGCAGGTTTGAAATACTGCGGAAAATTCTTTCCAATTTCTATCTTCATTACATTACCTCCACAAGATAAGGAATTACTGTATCAGAACCACTTTGCACTTTCATCTCAAAGGATAAGGGCTCGGTAGAAACGCAGATAAAGCCCAGCTTTTTGAGCAGACTGCAGGAAGGCGCATTGTCCAGAGCGGTTCCCGCTGTAATTTTACGGATCTGATATTTACGGACCAAATAATTCAGCAAAGCCTTTACACTTTCGTAAGCGTATCCATTTCCGTGACAGGATGAATGAAAACAGTATCCCAGATCGTAAGCATCTTTTACTTTATGAAATCCGATATATCCGATTATCCGGCCGGATAAGGATACAGTAAAGAACAGCCGGCTGCCGGCAAACTGCCGGGTCAGATCCCGGACTTCTTCGTCCGTTTCCGGAAGCGGCCTGTCGTAGAGGGCATATGGGGAGTGATTAAAATCTGTGAAGAGGTTCTTCATATCCTTCCAGTCTCCTTCACGCAGTTCTCGAAGAGAAAGACGCTCGGTTTTGATTTGCCTTACATTTCCGCTGTAAATTCTGCCTGATATTCCTCCCCGAGGTAGAGCTCATAATCCGCATGTCTTCCATACGCATTCCGAAGCAGTCTCTCCATTTCCACAAGGCTGTCCATCAGATGCTGCTGCTTTTCCTCAGACAACTTTTCCACCCTGTAGTCATAGGCTTGAATCCGCAGGAAGAAATCATACAGATCCGTCTCCAGATAATCCGCCGCTGTAATCGTATTTGCCTCAAACCATGGCTCCTTTCTGAGCTGACTGTAAAATTCCGGCGGCGGATTCCCATTTCGATAAGAAATATAGATATCCAGGCATTCCAGCTCCTCTTCGGACAGAACATCACTTAGAATGTCACGTTTTACCTGCTCGCCCACAGCGTTCGTAGAAAGATCCATCAGCTCCAGCGTCAGGGCCTGTCTCGCTGAATAACGCTCGGAACTTAAGAACCAGTGCCTGTCATGGTTGATCTTCAGCGTATGATCCGTGATGGTCCAGAGTTCTTCCTCCCCGTATCTGTTTGTAAAGACAATATCCCAGTTATGGTAGGTTCCGGCACGTTCTCCCGACTGCCCCGCATTGCTGGACCTGTAATAAACCGTGTACATCCGGCTTTCATTCGTCTCAGAGGAAACCTGCTCCCAGTTTCCCTTTCCAAAGAAGTCATTGAAATCCGAACGGTAACGCAGAGGCCATGTCTGAAAATAGTGATAAATCAGAAAACCCACGGCAATCATAAGAATTACAATAGCAGCAGCAAGGACTTTTTTCAGTGTTCTTTTCATGTCGCGTTCTCCTCCTGAGTCTTTAAACGATGCGGATAATCTGCTCATACAGCATCAAATCCTTCTCTGTTACATTCCGGTTGTCATGATAATGGCCGAAAAACCATTTCCGATACCGGCATCTCTGCCGGATCTCTTCCAGATAATCCGTAAGCGCATCCGGCTGATACAATGGTCCTCCGGCCAGAGCCTGCGTGGACGTCGCCGTACAGTGTGTTACAATGAAATCCACCTGCCATCCGGCCTGCTCCAGGTTTCTTCTCCCCTCCTCGAACTCCGCTTCATCCGGCATTTCCTCTTTCCACCAGGACACATGATTGACCCGGAACCAGGCTCCCACCCGGCGAAGCGCCTGATATTTTTTCCTGAACTCCGGGTCATCCGGATCCAGGATTCCGCCATGAATATCATGGCTTCTGGCGCCTCCGAAAGCAAACAGCCGGATACTGTCCAGTTCATATACCTGGCCCCGCATCAAATGAATCACATTCTCTTTGATATACTGAACTTTCCCGCCATGCCATTCCTCCACCGGCAGCTCCGCCAGCATATCGTAATTTTCATGGTTTCCATCCACCCACAGCAGGGTAAAAGGCTTTTCGGAAAGCCATTTTCTCTGCCATTCCTGCTCCTTTGAACGATCCCAGTAGCCGAAATCACCGCATACAATGACAAAATCCTCCCTTGTCATCTTTTTCTGCTCCGGAAAGTTTTCCGTGCTGAACCGCCGGTAATCTCCGTGGCAGTCACCGGTAATATAAATCATCAGAATTCCCCCCTGTACTCTATCTGAGTTCCCTTTCCACGGAAATGATCTCCGCCTCTGTATTGCTTTCCACAAAAGCCAGAATGTCATCCATCATACTGTCAGCCTGAGCGCTGTGCGCCACAATAGATGCAATACCAAGCACAATCGTCTGGTGGACATCCTGCTCTCCGGTCTCAGCCGCTGATACATGATACCGGCTTCTGATTTTCCCCAGAAGGCTCTTCAGCACCATTCTCTTTTCCTTCAGAGAATGAACCCACGGGGCATAAAGTTTGATTTCCATTGCTTCAACTCTAAAATTCATCTGTCTGCTCCACATTTATTATTCATACGCAGATTAGATATGCGCCTCAATTATACGAACATTGACACCCAGGATTTTTTGAACAGAATCCGTTATGCAGCCTTTAATCGGACCGATTGGATTAATTACTGCAGTCCCTCTGCTTTCATTCGGATTGCATAAAATTCCCGAAACGTCTCAGGCTCATTTTCCATTTTTTCTTTCATCAACAATAATCTCCGTTTACCCACCCGTCTGTCCAATACGGCCATGATTCTCACGATTAAATCATCGCTTTCGAGACTTTTTTCAATACTCTGGTTATCAAATTCCTTGAAAGTTCTGTAAAAACATCTCTGATCAAAAATTCCCAGTCTCAATGCTGTATCATCCATATAGGCATTTTCCACTCTCATACGCCGCTCATATTTTTCATCCTTTGGAAACAAATGCGCTTTCATCCAGTTATTCCAATAACAGCCTTTGATAATTTCTTTTCCATCATATCTTATCGCCGCGCGTCCTTCATGATCAGGACTTCGACTGTATGAGGTTGCATAATACTGAATATGCCCCCGCAGGCTTTGTGCCAGGTATTCTGTTTCCAATTTTTTTCTGATACCGCTCCATGTTGGCATTTTATCTTCCTCTGCAATTTCCGTTCTTTTTGTCAATCATATAAGACTGCAGGCTTCTTTGGCACCCCTTCTTTTCATAAAAGCCTTCCAATCCGGGCTGCGCGCCGAAATACAGCATAGTCGGAGTATATTCCTTTGCAAGCTGAAGCAGCCTGCTTCCGATTCCTTTTTTCTGATAATCCGGAAGCACAAGCCAAATGAGACAAAGGCTTGTGCGCTGAGATTGCGGTCATCTACTTTATATTCTATTTTCCCCATTCCTCTCTTTCATTCCTCTGCGCTATTTTCAAATCCAGGATAAACTGCCGGCGAAGGAGTATATCCCGAGAGCCATAAAATCAGCAATTCAGACTACACCGCATTTCCTGCCGCGTAAGCCGTGGACCAGGCAATCTGCAGGTTAAAACCGCCCGTAACCGCGTCCAGATCCAGCACCTCACCGATAAAGTAAAGTCTTTTTACCAGCTTTGACTCCATCGTGGAGGGATTGATCTCTTTCACCGACACGCCGCCCTTCGTGATGATCGCTTCCCGGTAATCCCGAAGTCCGGTGACAGTCATCTCCAGATTCTTAATCAAATGGACAAATCGCTGTCTTTCATCCCTTGAAATGTCATGCACCTTTTTATCCGGGTCGATACCGGAAAGCCGTATCATCACCGGGGTCAGCTTGGCCGGGAAGAGGCCCGAGGCCACATTTTTGAAGCTTTTATTGGGATTTGCGTCGAAATCCCGCAGGACACGCTGATCCAGCTGCTCTGATGTAAGCGCGGGCTTCAGGTCCAGCATCAGGCGGAGCTCCTGACGGGCTGCCTGCGGCCCCACAAAGCTGCTGGCTGTCAGAATCAGCGGGCCGCTGACGCCGAAATGGGTAAAGAGCATTTCCCCAAATTCCCGGAAGATCTGCTTTTTTCCATTGTAAATGGAAATCTCCACATTTTTCAGGGAGAGTCCCTGCAGTTCTTTCACATACTCTTCCCGGATATTAAAGGGAACCAGCGAGGGCAGACAGTCTGTCACTTTGTGTCCTGCCTCTTCTGCAAACCGGTATCCGTCCCCGGTGGAGCCTGTGGAAGGATAGGAAAGGCCTCCTGTGGCCACAATCACAGCGTCCCCTTTTATCATCTCTCCATTCTCCAGCAGAATTCCTTCTGCCTGTCCGTCATGGCAGATCAGTTCCTTTACAGCCGTATTCAAATGCACTTTTACCTCTGCTTTTTTCATACTGCGTCGCAGGGTGTCCAATACGTCCGCCGATTTATCTGAAGCAGGGAAGACTCTCTCTCCCCGTTCTGTCTTCAGCCGCAGCCCTTCCTCCTCAAAAAACTGCATGGCGTCCTGATTGGTAAACCCATAAAAGGCGCTGTATAAAAACCGTGTATTGGTCCGCACACTGTCAAACAGTGTATCCATCTCACACGCGTTGGTCAGATTGCAGCGTCCCTTTCCCGTAATATAAAGCTTTTTCCCCAGCTTTTCATTTTTCTCATATACATGAACCTCATGTCCCTGCCTTGCGGCGAAGATAGAAGCCAGCATGCCGGCAGCTCCGCCGCCCACAATCAATACTCTGCTCATCTGTAATCTCTCCTGTATCTTCTGCTCCGCAGGTTTATTCTATGACTTTACCGGGAGCTTTTTGTCTTATGGACAGTGTACCATATTCCGGCCATACCGGCAATCGCATTCCGCCATTCCGGGTTTCCGGAACGGCCTCCGGAACCGCTTGTACATTGGCGTATCTGTGATAAAATAAGCATATAGAAATTTCGAAAATAAGGGGGCCGTTTCATGAATAGAAATGATATTTTCATTATACACGGAACAGATTACAAAGATATGACCATCCGCCTTCTGACAGAGGCAGGACTGGCGGAAGAAATCGGAGATCGGGAAAAGTATATCGCGCTGAAACCCAACCTTCTGGGGACCATGCGTCCTGAGGATGGAGCGACCACCCACCCGGAACTGGTCTGTGGAGCCATAGAATACCTTCAGTCCCACGGCTTCCGGCATCTGTCCATCATGGAAGGCTCCTGGGTGGGAGAGCGCACTTCCCGCTCCTTTGCCGCCCTGGGCTATACGGATATTTCAGAGAAATACGGCGTTCCCCTGATTGATCTGCAGAAAGACGAGGCCGTCAGCTGTGACGCGGCAGGCATGAAGCTCCAGGTCTGCCGGAAAGCTCTGGAAACAAATTTTCTGATCAATCTGCCTGTGGTCAAAGGCCACTGTCAGACTCTCATCACCTGTGCGCTGAAAAACAATAAAGGCCTGATCCCCAACTCGGAGAAACGCCGTTTTCACACCATGGGGCTTCACAAGCCTATCGCCAGCTTAAGCACTGTGGTCCGGAATGATTTTATCCTGGTAGACAATATCTGCGGAGATCTGGACTTTGAAGAAGGCGGAAATCCCGTGTACATGAACCGAATCTGGGCCGCAAAGGATCCGGTGCTCTGTGACGCCTTTGTCTGTGACTGTCTTGGGATTCCTGTGGATGAGGTTCCCTATATCCGAATGGCGGAACAGCTTGGGACAGGCTGCTCAGATACCGGGAAGGCTCATCTGACTTTTCTCAATGACAGCGCGGATACAGAATACAGACAGATCATTGGTCCAAAACGTTCCGCAGCCCTGCCCCGCCGGGTAAAAAAGCTCTCCGGATACATAGCGCCCTCCGATGCCTGTTCCGCCTGCTATGGCTCATTGATTCATGCTCTGAACCGGTTGAACGAGGCAGGAAAGCTCCGTCCGGAACTTCCGCCTGTCTGCATCGGCCAGGGCTATAAGGGACAGACCGGTGAAATCGGCATTGGAGCCTGTACCTCCTGTTTTTCCAAATCTCTGAGTGGCTGCCCGCCCAAAGCCATTGACATCGTAAAATTTCTGGAAGAAAACTGGATTCAAAAGTGACTGCTTACGTTTTGCTGTATGCCCCTATACACAGAAATATCTCAAAAGCAGCTGATTCATTATTCCAGATCAGAAAGACGGCACAGCGTAACTGCCATGCCGTCTTTCTTATTACTTACCATCGGTAAATATCCGTTTCTATTTAAAATTGTCTTAAACCGCAGCAGATAACTTATACCGGATATGCTCCGTTCTCAGTATCCGCCTCTGTCACGTCCACTTTCTTCTCCTGCGCGTCTCTGTACTTGAAGAAATCAGTAGCCACCTGCGGGAACAGCGCGTAGGTCAGAACATCCTCGTCCTGCTCCTTGTACTGAGCCATCTCCTTTTCCAGAGTATCCAGCTCGTTGGGCACCAGATCGGCCGGACGACAGGTAATCACCTCTGCGTCGCCGATGCACTTCTTCTGTACCTCCGGATTGAAGGGCTTTACAGTCTTTCCGTATTTTCCGGAAAGCAAGTCCTTGGACTCCTTGGTCACCATCTTGTAGCGCTCGCCGGCTACCACATTCATCACTGCCTGTGTTCCGACGATCTGAGAGGACGGAGTTACCAGCGGGCACTCACCGAAGTCCTTACGCACACGCGGAACCTCTTCCAGCACCTCGTAGTACTTGTCTTCCGCTCCCAGCTCCTTCAGCTGAGAAGTCAGGTTGGACAGCATGCCGCCCGGTACCTGGTACAGCAGAGTCTTGATGTTTACGCCCAGGTTCTTCGGGTTCAGCAGGCCGCTGTCCAGAGCCTCGTCACGAATCGGACGGAAGTAATCTGCGATCTCGGCGAGAAGCTTCTGATCGTAGCCTGTGTCATAAGGCGTTCCCTTAAAGGTCTCCACCATAACCTCTGTGGCCGGCTGAGAAGTTCCCAGAGCGAACGGGGAAATCGCGCAGTCGATTACATCCACGCCTGCCTCTACAGCCTTCAGATAGGTCATGGAAGCCACACCGGATGTATAATGGGTATGCAGCTGAATCGGAATATGTACCGTCTCTTTCAGAGCCTTTACAAGCTCAGTAGCCTTGTAAGGAAGCAGAAGGCCGGCCATATCCTTGATACAGATGGAGTTTGCTCCCATCTCTTCAATCTCTTTTGCAATATTAGTCCAGTACTCCAGCGTATAAGCATCGCCCAGAGTATAGGACAGAGCCACCTGCGCATGTCCGCCTTCCTTGTTGGTGGCTTTGACTGCCGTCTCAAGATTTCTCATATCATTCAGGCAGTCGAAAATACGGATGATATCAATTCCGTTTGCGATAGATTTCTGTACAAAGTACTCTACCACATCATCGCCGTAAGGACGGTATCCCAGAATATTCTGGCCGCGGAACAGCATCTGCAGCGGAGTCTTTTTCGCCTTTGCCTTAATTTTGCGCAGTCTCTCCCAGGGATCCTCATGCATGAAACGCAGGGACGCGTCAAAGGTAGCTCCTCCCCAGCACTCCAGAGAATGATAGCCTACCTGATCCAGCTTCTCCACAATGGGAAGCATCTGCTCTGTAGTCATACGTGTGGCAATCAGGGACTGATGCGCGTCACGCAGTATAGTCTCGGTAATCTGTACCGGTTTTATATCAGACATTTTTTAACCTCCTCGTTAAAATCTTCTATCATTAGCTCGCGCTCATTTTTCTGATGCCCGCTTACATAACTCCAAAGATGGCCATGAAAGTTCCGGCAGCTACTGCCGTACCGATAACGCCGGCCACGTTGGGACCCATAGCATGCATCAGCAGGAAGTTCGTCGGATCTGCTTCCGCGCCCACCTTCTGGGATACACGGGCAGCCATCGGAACCGCAGATACGCCCGCGGAACCAATCAGCGGATTTACCTTGCCCTTTGTCACCACACACATCAGCTTGCCCAGAAGCACACCCGCAGCCGTACCGAAGGCGAAAGCAATCAGGCCAAGAGCTACGATTTTCAGTGTGTCAGCAGTCAGGAAAGCTTCCGCGCTGGCTGTAGCTCCTACAGAGGTTCCCAGCAGAATAACCACAATGTACATCATGGCGTTGGAAGCGGTCTCTGTCAGCTGCTTTACCACGCCGGACTCCTTGAACAGGTTGCCCAGCATCAGGGCTCCTACCAGAGGAGCTGTCGTCGGCAGAATCAGGCAGACAACGATAGTAACAATGATCGGGAACAGGATCTTCTCCAGCTTGGATACGGGACGAAGCTGCTCCATCTTAATCTTGCGCTCTTTTTCCGTAGTCAGCAGCCGCATAATAGGAGGCTGAATAATCGGAACGAGAGCCATATAGGAATAAGCTGCTACCGCGATAGGTCCAAGCAGAGCCGTCTGCTCCAGCTTGCCGGCCAGGAAAATGGAGGTCGGGCCGTCAGCTCCTCCGATGATGGAGATGGCCGCTACCGCCTTGTCGGAAAAGCCCATCAGCATTGCGCCCAGATACGCCACAAAGATACCAAACTGCGCCGCCGCTCCCAGAAGGAAGCTCTTGGGGTTCGCAATCAAGGGACCAAAGTCTGTCATTGCGCCTACGCCCATGAAGATCAGGGAAGGCAGAATGGACCATTCGTCCAGTACGTAGAAATAATACAGAAGGCCGCCGATGCCGTTCGAGGTCTCCTCCGGACTTGCGATAATATCCGGATAAATATTTACAAGAAGCATACCAAAAGCGATCGGAACCAGAAGAAGCGGCTCGTAATCCTTTTTGATAGCCAGATAAAGGAACACACATGCAACCAGGATCATGATAAAGTTTCCCCAGGTCAGATTGAAAAAGGCCGTCTGATGCACGAGGTTTCCAAGGGTTTCAAATATATATTCCATGTCTTAACCTCCGTTGAAATTGGGCATTCTGTATATTTAATTCAGAGATGCCAGCAAATCTCCGGACTCTACTGCCTGACCTACGCTTACATTGATGCTGGCTACAGTTCCTGCCTCAGGAGCCACAATCGGAATCTCCATCTTCATAGCTTCCAGAACAACAATGCTGTCACCGGGATTTACAGCCTGTCCCACAGACGCTTCGATCTTCACTACCTTGCCCGGTACGGAAGCCTTTACCTCGATGCCGCCTGCTGCTGCCGCAGGTGCGGGCGCCGGAGCAGGTGCTGCTGCGGGAGCGGGTGCCGGAGCCGCTGCAGGCGCCGGAGCTGCCGCAGGTGCCGGTGCCGGAGCAGGTGCTGCTGCAGGAGCGGGAGCCGCCACAGGAGCAGGCGCCGGAATGTAAGCTGTGCCAGCTGCTCTTTCCTCTACGGTTACATCATATGCTACGCCATTTACGGTAATTGTATAATTTTTCATTTTTATTTCCTCCTGAATTTCATATTCTCTGTAAAAACCAGCTGTAATTTACATTACGCTTTTTTCCACTTATTTCCTCTTCTGCGTCTGATGGAGCGTACCACGAATCCATCCTCCGATGTGCCCATCTCAGCCGCCACAGCCGCCGTAATCACTGCCACCAGCTGAGCATCATCTGCTGCCGCAGCCGCAGCTGTAATCGCGGCCACAAGCTCAGGCTCTGCTCCGGCATTCGCTGCTGTCTGCGCCGGCGCTGCTGCCTTCGGCCCGGAAACAGGCGCCGCAGCCTTCGGCTTCTCTTCTGCCGTCTTGCCCTTTCTGGCCTTCTCCTCTGCCATGTGAATATACTTAAAGCAGGAGATCAGGAAGCACAGAATAATCAGGACCACAAATACGGAGCCCATACCAATCAGCGTATTCAAAGCCGCCTTCTGGGCAATCTCTCCAGTGCTGTAAATCGGGTCCAGGGTAGCTGTGGTAACCACATTGTCCTGATTGTATTCCAGGCTCAGACGCATGTCATGGTTTTCAAACTCATAGACTGCGGAATAAGTAATATTTCCATCTGAATCTTCTGTGGCTCCTTCATACTCCTTCACGCCCACATAAGCGCCGAATTCATCCAGGTTTGCCTCATAGGATTTCAGCATGCTCAAATACGCGTCTGCTGTAAAATCAAACTTCTGTCCGCTGCCGCCAATGTACGGATACAGCTCTATCTGCTGTTCAAAATCCTCAAAATGGCTGTCCAGATTGTCAATTTCCGCTTCCAGCGCAGCACTATCGGTACTCACCAGCATCTGCACATACTGATCCGATCTGGTCTGATACTCGCTCTCATTCTCCAAATATACTCTGGAGGAGCAGCCGGTGAGCACCAGAATGCCCGCCAGAAGCAGCAGTGCCGGCAGTTTTCTCAAGCTTCTTTTCATAACGATTCACCCCTCCTAGACAGTTCCGTGCTTTTTGTCCGGGCGGCTTTCTCTCTTGGTAAACAGCATTTCAAACGCGCCGATTACCTGCTTTCTTGTATCAGCGGCATCAATAACCGCGTCCACATAGCCCCGTCTTGCGGCAGCCTCCACGCTGTCCTGGAGAGCGGCATACTCTTTCGCCTTCTCATTCTGTGTCTCGGCATCTGCGTCCGCGTACATTACCTTTACAGCCATCTTTGCGTCCATCATGCCGATCTTCGCATTCTTCCACGCAAATACCAGATCAGCGCCGATTCCTTTGCTGTTCATAACCACATACGCGCTTCCAAACGCATCGCCCGCAATCACATTCACCTTCGGAACAGTTGCGTTCGCAAACGCATAGGTAAGCCGTGCCACAGCCTTCGCAAGATTCCGCTCAGAACACAGGGAAGCCTTATAGCCCTTTACGTTTGTAACGGTAAGAACCGGAATATTGAAGGCATCACAGAAATTCACAAAATCGGCAGCCTTCTGGGCGCCTCTTGCGGTAATCTCGGTCTCGCCGTTTGCCACCGCGCCCACGGTCATACCGTTCAGGCGGATAAAGCCTGTCACCATATCCTTTGCGTAGGCGGCTTTTGTCTCAAAAAACGCATTTCCATCAGAAATGCTGGAAAGTATGTAGGAAGCGGAATACTGCACGCTGTCCAGATCCGCGCATACACGGTTCAGATCATCCGTACACTCCTCATAGGAGGCATCGTCCTCATTATTTGCGGGAAGCCAGGTGATCAGCCGGCGGATCTGGGAAAGGATCTCGCCTTCGCTTCCGATCATGTCCACTGTTCCTGCTTCCTCAGCCTGGAATTTTGCGGAAGAACTGTCGCATTTTTCCTTCCGGTTTCCTGCAACCGCGTTGGGAGAGTTCACAAAAAGCTTTGCGTCCTCTGCTTCCATAAATGTAAAATCTGAAAGTCCGGGAACCACTGCAAGTCCGCCGCCGCAGGTGCCGAAAATCGCTGTAATCTGCGGCACAACGCCGGAGGCCAGGGTCTGCTGGAGATAAAGCTCTCCAAAGCCGTTCAGCGCGTCCACGCCTTCCTGCAGACGCACGCCTGCGCAGTCGATCAGGCCGATGACCGGAGCTCCCATTTTACATGCCATCTCATAAAGGCGCACAATCTTCTTTGCGTGCATCTCGCCCAGAGTTCCGTTCAGTACGGAAGCGTCCTGGCTGTACACGTAAACCAGATTGCCGTCAATCACGCCGTATCCGGTGATTACACCGTCTGAAGGCGCAGTTTTCTCTTGCAGATTGAAATCGGTGCTTCTGGCTGTCACCTGGCCGCCGATTTCCACAAAACTGTTCCCGTCAAGCAGCTCTGCAATTCTTCTGCCTGCCGGGTTTTGTGCTGTACTACTCATTTTCAGCCCTCCATATATTTTGTTTTAAATAAAACCAAATCACATCAGATAACATTTTAGCAACATTTTGCTTCTGAATCAAGTCAATTTTCTTTTCTGGCATACTCTTTATAACAGAATTCGATAATATCTTTTCTTGTGACAATTCCGATAAAAATTCCTTTATCGTCAATGACCGGCACGAAGTTCTGATTCATGGCTTTTGTCACCAGATCCTCCATGTCAGAATTGATTGAAATGGGCTCAAAGCGCATTCTTCTGCGCACAGACTGAATCGGCACATCCTCCGCCATTTTCAGATCCAGGGAAAACTTATTTTTCAGAGACCAGAGGAAATCCCCCTCTGTAATCGTTCCTATGTACTTTCCCTCTCTGTCGATCATGGGAATCGCCGTAAAACCGCTGCGTTCCAGTTTCTCAAGCCCCTGGCGGAGCGAGCAGTCATCGTAGATGTAGGCCAGCTCCCCTTTGGGCTTCAGAAAAAACAGTACATTCATTTAAAATTCCTTCCTCCAATACATTTATAATTGATTGCCAGTTATCCTACAGAAGCGGGGAAAATACCCGCAGAACCGCGCAGAACAATCCTCCGAAAAATCCCTGGCGCGTATCGCGCAGCGTAATCTCCCGGCTTTTTTCCATTGTCTTCAGGCTGTCCTTCTTCACATCCGCCACCACAGGACTCCGGTAGAAATAGGTGCCGCACTCAAAATGCAGATACAGGCTCCGGTAATCCATATTGATCGTTCCCACCACCGCGATCTCATCATCGCAGACATAGGATTTGGCATGGATAAAGCCCGGCGTATATTCATAAATTCTCACGCCGGCCTTTAAAAGCACCGGATAATAGGACCTGGTCAGCTGAAACACCATCTTCTTATCCGGAATGCCGGGCGTCACAATCCGCACATCCACGCCGCGCTTCGCTGCAAGGCAGAGCGCTGTCTGCATCTCATGATCCACGATCAGATAAGGAGTAAAAATGTATACATAATCCCGGGCCTGGTTTAAAATATCCAGATAAACGTTTTCTGCCACGCCCTCATCGTCCAGGGGGGAATCTCCGTAAGGCTGCACATAGCCTTCCCCCTCAAAGGGCTGCGGATGCCACACCGACGGCCGGTAAGGAGAATAGGAAATATCTGTGGTGCGCTGGGAATTCCACATCCGCAGAAACATCACCGTGTAATTCCATACCGCATCGCCTTTCAGCATAAATCCGGTATCTTTCCAATGTCCGAAACGCACTTTCTCATTGATGTATTCGTCTGCCAGATTTACGCCGCCGCTGAAGGCCGTGTGTCCGTCGATGACGGCGATCTTCCGGTGATCCCGGTTGTTCATCACCAGAGACCAGAACGGAACAAACCGGTTGAAGGCTATGCATTTGATTCCGGCAGCCTCCAGCTGGCTGTCATAATTCGCGGGAAGAAGCGCCACGCTTCCCAGATCATCATAAATAAAGCGCACGTCCACGCCGGCTTTGGCCTTTTCCTCCAGAATGGCCCGGATGCTGCCCCACATCTTTCCTTCTCCAACGATGAAGAACTCCATAAATATAAAATGCTCCGCCTTTTTCAGTTCTTCCAGCAGATCCTGATACAGCTCTTCTCCGATCTGGTAGTAGCGGGCCGCTGTATTTTTGTATATGGGATAGCCTCCTGTCACGGAGGTATAACGGGTCTGTCCTTCCACTCTCCGGTCACAGGCGCGGATCTCTTCCATCACTTCCGTATCCTGCAGGAGCTCGTCCTCCGTCCGGATCCTCTCCTTTTCCATCTTTCTGCGCATCTTTCTGGATGGCTGTTTATGGCCCACCGCAAGATAAAAAAGGCCGCCCAGAAGGGGAAGGGCCATGATCAGAATGATCCATGCTACTTTGTAGGCAGGATTGTCATCCCGGTTGATGATCCAGAGAACTACCAGGAGACTCAAAACCGTAAATACAGCGGAAATAGCCGCGGAATAGCTGACAAGTCTGGTCACAAGTATCAGAAGCCATACCAGTTCTACCGCAAGAATCAGGCCGAAAACCACAAGTCTGCTCTGCAGTGTTTTCAAAATTTTTCTCATGTATACTCCTCACTTTCACCCCGTCTATCCTACCATATTTTTATTTTATTTCCAAGCCCCCTCCCCCTGTTCACGAAAAATTAAGAAATGATCTGGTACATTTTTCTCTTTCGTGATAGACTGATAAAGGCTGTTTCAAGCGTCCCTTCCGGGCCCTGCGGCTGCCTGTTTTGAGAATAAAAGACGGAGGAATATGAACATGGAACCTTCTAAAGTGTATTTTACAAATCTGCGTGTCCACAATGGCGACAATCTCCAGAAAAAACTGGAGCGCCTGATCCGGAAAGCAGGCATCGAAACCATCGATTTCAACGGAAAGTATGCCGCCATTAAAATTCATTTCGGCGAGCCGGGCAACCTTGCCTATCTCCGCCCCAATTACGCAAAGACTGTGGCCGATGTGGTAAAGAGTCTGGGCGGAAAGCCTTTCCTGACCGACTGCAATACCCTCTATGTGGGAGGAAGAAAGAACGCTCTGGACCACATAGAATCCGCCTATCTGAACGGTTTTTCCCCCTTTTCCACCGGCTGCCATATTCTGATCGGCGACGGACTGAAGGGAACTGACGATATTGCCGTTCCTGTAAAAGGAGGCGAATATGTAAAGGAAGCTAAAATAGGCCGTGCCATCATGGACGCGGACATCATCATTTCTCTGACCCACTTCAAGGGACATGAGATGGCCGGTTTCGGCGGAGCCCTGAAAAATCTGGGCATGGGCTGCGGTTCCCGGGCCGGAAAAATGGAAATGCACAGTGCCGGAAAGCCCTATGTAAAGACAGAGGACTGCATCGGCTGCGGCGCCTGCGTAAAGATCTGCGCCCACGACGCGCCCCACATTACAGATCACAAAGCTTCCATCGATCAGAATAAATGTGTAGGCTGCGGCCGCTGCATCGGCGTCTGTCCCAAGGATGCAGTTACACCGGCCCAGGATGAAGCCTGTGATATTATGAACCGGAAAATCGCGGAATATACCAAAGCCGTGGTGGATGGCCGTCCCTCCTTCCATATCAGTCTGGTGGTGGATGTATCCCCCTTCTGTGACTGCCACGCGGAAAATGACGCTGCCATCGTGCCGGATGTGGGAATGTTTGCTTCCTTTGACCCGGTTGCTCTGGACGTGGCCTGCGCCGACGCCGTAAACCGCCAGCCTGTCATCCAGAACAGTCTTCTGGGAGAATCCCACCATCACGAGCGGGATTATTTCGGGGCTGTGTCTCCGGATACCGACTGGAAATCTGCCATTGAGCATGCCAAAAAAATCGGACTGGGAAATGATGAATACGAACTGATTGAAATAAAATAAACTTTCTCCCGTTCCTGCAAAAAAGGCCTGTGTCCAGATGCTGCATCCGGACACAGGCCTTTTTTCGTACCTTTCCTTTTCATGTTTTATCTGTATGCAGTTTTCGAAGCGCTTTCCTGCTTTTCCATCTCTGCAAGCCCTTCCGATACAGGCTTTGCGCCCACGTATTCTTCCAGTGTCAGACCGGATTCGGTGATTTCCTTTGCAGCCTCCAGCCCCACATACCGAAAGTGCCAGGGCTCATAGATAATGCCTGTAATATCGGTCTCACCATTGGGATACCTTAAGATAAACCCATATTCCCAGGAATGCTCTTTCAGCCACTTGAATCCTTTTGTATTTTCCTGTTTTTCATCCAGCCGCCGGTATTCGGAGGAAACCAGATCAAGCGCCAGCCCCAGATGGTGTTCACTGGTACCCGGCACAGCCACTACCTGGCCTGCCTGCTCTTTCGCGTTCTCATAGGAATACCCCTGCGTCACATAAGACTCCACCTTTTTGTTGTAAAGCTCTGTCTGCTTGTCCAGATCCCGGTAAGAGGAGGTCACATAAATATATACGCCCTCACTTTTTGCCGCCTGAATCATGGCCCTGAAATCATCATATGCCCTTGCGTCTATCTTGTGTCCGCTTCCGATATTTTTAAGCTCCACCTGATAATCTTCGGGAATGGGATGGGTGCGGTTCACCAGAATCAGATTCCAGTCCTCCGGCAGATGTTCTTCCATTTCTTCTGTACCCTGCTCTTCAGCCGTATCTCCTGTATTCTGTGCTGTCTCTTCTTCCAGTACATCCGGCAGTACAAGTTCCTGTACTGCAGCCTCTTCCTGCTGCTCCTGTTCCAGCGTCTGCGCATACGCAGTGCCGAACAGCATTCCCGCGCAGACCGCTATGGTCAGGCCTCCGCTCAAAGCAAGCAGCCTTTTTTTCTGCCGTCTGGTCATACCTCTTTTGCTTCCTCTCCTTTTTGCTTTTCTTATGCCGCCTTTCACAGTATAAAAGAAAAGAGCCTGTTAAGCCAGACTCTTTTCTGAACATTTTCTTAATTTTTTCTGAAGATAAGGCGTAACTTTTTTCCTGCCGGCAGCCTTTACCACTCTTTTTTCTTCACGATTCCCACAGAAATCCGATAGGATGCAAAAAAACTGATTATGGATGCGGCCACACCTGCTGTAACAGCTCCGGCTGCCAGCCCGGCCGTAAATTCCAGCCCGGCTGAGCGCACCAGCATCACCGCTCCATACAGCAGGCCGAAGACCACCACAAAAATCAACGCCAGAAACAGTCTGGCTTTTTCCATTCCCAGCCGGAAAATAATCGGAAGAAGCACACTGAAGGCCAGCAGATAGACTGCTGATACTGACAGCAGAGAAACTGCCTGTTCCAGAAGCACCAGACCCTCCCGGCTTCCAAAAAACAGATAGAAAAGCGCTCCGCCCAGCAGGCCCACCAGTATGCCGGAGAAAAACAGAATCAGCAGCAGCACATACTTGGTGCGGACCAGCTCTCTTCTGCCCACCGGCAGCGTAAGAGCATATTTGTCAAAATGTACCATCTCATCATAGCTCATGGCGGTAAACATAAGCATCATACTGTATACAATCGTCATCATAGGGAACAACTGATAATTTTTCAGAAATACACACCATGCAGCCAGTACCGCAAGAACTATCAGCGACTGTTTTGCTACCTGCCGCAGATTACAGAGATCCTTGATCAAAAGTCCTTTCATCTTTTCACACCTTCTCTTCCATTTGGTTTTTTACGGTAAAAAGCAAAATATCTTCCAAGGTTGCGCGATCCACCACCAGCTCCGTGTGCCTTTTCAGTTCCTCCGCGTTCCGTACAAGCACTTCTGTCTCAAACTGGTTTCTGCGTATGCCTGCGATTTGGCTTCTGTCAATCTGCTCTGCCTGTTCCGGAGTACAGCGCGCAATCCCATATTCATAAAGCAGTGTGTCCTTTTCTTCAAAAAGCAGGACCCGGCCCTTGTGAATCAGAAGGATGTAATCAGCTATCCTCTCTATATCACTGGTAATATGGGAGGAAATGAATACAGTATGATCTTCTTCCTGGATAAATTCCTGAAAGATATCAAGAATCTCATTGCGCACTACCGGGTCCAGGCCGCTGGTGGCTTCGTCCATGATCAAAAGCTTTGTCTGGTGAGACAGGGCCGCGGCAATGGACAGCTTCATTTTCATGCCTCTGGAAAAATTCTTTACAATTTTCTTTTCCGGCAGTTCAAAACGGCGGCAGTACGAAAAGAAAACGCTGCTGTCCCAGTTTCGGAAAATGTTTTTCATAATTCTGTCCACATCTGTAATCCGCAGATTGTCCGGGAAATAGCTTTCATCAAAAACTACGCCTATCTGTTCCTTAATTTCCGGAAAAGCCGCTCCGTCTTTTCTGCCCATCAGGCTTATCTCTCCCGCGTCTGTCCGGATCAAATCCAGCACCGCCTTGATCGTGGTGCTCTTTCCGGCTCCATTTTCTCCGATAAATCCCACAATAGATCCAGCCGGGACCGAAAAGCTTACCTGATCCAGCGTAAAGCCCGGATAGCGCTTGGTCAGTCCCTGTACTTCAATCGCATATTCCATAATCACATCTCCTTAAACAGCAGCTGCAGAATTTCAATGACTTCCTGCTCTTCCATACCGCACTGCCTGGCCGCGTCCACGGCGGCCTGCAGATGCCCCTCTACGGCTTTCAGCCTCTCTTCCCGGACAAATTCCTGATCCGCTTCCCGGACAAAGCTGCCCTTTCCCACAATGGTCGTGATGAATCCGTCACGCTCCAGTTCCTCATAGGCTCTCTTCGTGGTAATTACACTGATTCGCAGTTCCTTCGCCAGAAGGCGCATGGAAGGCAGCGGATCTCCAGGCTTCAATGTACCGTTCATAATCATTCCCTTAATCTGGGAGGTAATCTGTTCATAAATCGGCCTGCCGCTTGAATTGCTGATAATAATGTTCATAGTTTCTTTTCCTCATTCTGCGCATATAAGGGTTTCTCCTATAGCACGCTTTTGTTTGAAATTTCAACGTGTTATATTTTATATATTGTATATATCATATATATACAATATAGTCAACTGTATTTCACAAATCTTAAGAATTTCATTTTTTCAAAAGCCAGCACAGCATGCAATGTCTTTGCAATCTTTCCGCCGGTGCATGCAAAAAGCCGCGGGACAATATCGTCCCGCGGCCGCATATCAGAATCACTTCTGTCATTCTCCGCTTCTCTCAACAGCTGTCAATATTAATAACATCTCCGCACGGAAAGAATCGTCCGGTAAGTCGCCGTGCCGGTCTTGATACCGGTCTTCGCGGTACTCGCATGCACAATCCGTCCGCCGCCCAGATAAATGGCCACGTGATTGCTGTAGCAAATCAGATCACCCGGCTGAGCCTCCGAGTAGCTGACCTCCCGCCCCATGGACCGCTGTCCTGTGGAGCTGTGGGGAAGTGAAATGCCAAAATGAGCAAACACTGACATGGTAAATCCGGAACAGTCCGCTCCGTTTGTCAGGCTGGTTCCGCCCCATACATAAGGATTGCCCACAAACTGCAGCGCATAATTTGCGATTGCCGCTCCTTTGGAACTTCCGCCGGAAACCGAAACGCTGGAACCGGAACTCGATCCGGAGCTGCTGCTTCCGGAGCTGGAACTGCTGCCTGACGAGGAGGAGCCTGTACTTACAGAAGCCGTCTCCTGGGCCGCTGCCGCCGCTTTTTCCTTGGCAATTCTTTCTGCCTCCAGCCTCTTCAGTTCTTTCTGCTGTTTCTCCAGCTCCTTCTTAAAGGTGGAAGCCTGGGCCTGGGCATCTGCAAGCTGTGCCTCATAATCCGCTTCCTCTGCCTTCTTCTGGGCAAGGGAGCTTTCCAACGAAGCCTGCTCATCCTGATATTCCGCCTCCAGAGCTTCCATATCCGCTTTTTCCTGCTCCAGCTGATCCAGAAGCTCTTCTACCTCAGCCTTGGTCTCCTGGTACTCCACCAGCATCTCCCGGTCCTTGGTCTGAATCTCTCTCGCAAAATCCGCCCGGTTCAGGAAATCCGCAAAGCTGTCTGCTTCCAGGAAAAGCGTCAGATAATCCATATCTCCTTCTTCATATATGTACTGTATCCGAAGCTTCATTGCCTCATACTGTTCTTCTTCTTTCTGCTTCGCAGCCTCGTAATCCGTCTGCGCCTGGGCCAGTTCTTCTTCCTTGGCCTGCAAATCCGATTCCAGAAGTTCTATATTCAGCATCAAATCCACAAGCTCTGAATCAAGAGAATCAATCTCTGACAGGACACTGTCTCTCTGGCTTTCGATGGATTTCATCTCCGCGTTAATCGCGTCAAGCTGTTTCTGAGTCTCTTTCTGCTGTTTTTTAAGCTCTGCTTCTGTAGCCAGGGCCTGCAGTGGAAGACACATACTCAGAGCCAGAACAGCCGCCAGCACACGCCGGCCTGTTTTTCCAAATTTCCGCATTGCAATCTCTCCGCTTCAAATAACAGTTTATTTCACAAAGTTATCCTTATTATATCTGTTATTTCGCCCTTTTTCAAGATATTTCGCCTGTTTGCGCAGACCTTTTCCTGGAAACCGAGCCATATTCTAACGTCCCGGGCAGTATTCCTTTTTCACTTCCCCGTCCAGGTCTTTCCAGACGAATGTTCCCTCTTCCAGAATCATATAGCCATGCCAGCTGTTCTCCTTGGGGATGGAGACAGAACCGGGGTTCAGATACGTATATTCCTCTGTCTCATGGCACACCGGCACATGCGTATGTCCATGAAGCAGAATGTCTCCCTTTTTCAGCATCGGCAGATTTGATTCATTGAATACATGTCCGTGGGTCGCGAAAATCATCCGGTCATTCAGATAAAGGATGCAGTACTCTGCCATAATCGGAAATTCCAGAACCATCTGATCCACTTCTGTGTCACAGTTTCCCCGGACACACAGGATGTCCTGCTTTCTGGGATTCAGCATGGCAATCACTTCCTTTGGAGCATACTCCTCCGGCAGATCATTTCTGGGGCCATGGTACAGAATATCCCCCAGCAGCAGAAGCTTATCCGCTTTCTCTCTGTCATACGCTTCCAGCAGCTTTCTGCAGTAATACGCGGAGCCGTGAATATCGGACGCAATCATCAGTTTCATTTACTCTTCCTCCAGACTCTTCAGAATATCTTTGTAATCACTGGAAAGGACCCCTTTGTTTTTCGCCTTCTTCATCAAAAGCTTCACCTGGCCCTTTGCCTTTGTGGGACTTTGCAGAATGCCTGCTCCTCCCACACAGCCCCCAGGACATGCCATTCCCTCCAGAAGATAGCCGTTGTAGGTGCCTTTTTTCGCCTCATCCAGCATGGCCCGGCATTCCCGAAGCCCTTCCGCGTTCATGATCTTGACCTCCCGATCCGGGTCAAGCTCTTTGATGCAGTTCACCACAGCGCTTGCCACTCCTCCGCTGACCGCGAAGCCTCTTCCATCAGCGCTGGAACCGGATAGGCCGTCTGCTCCTGTAATGGCGGCAAAGTCCACTTCCCTGGCCTCAAACATGCCCATGACCTCCTCAAAGGTCAGCACAAAATCCACATCACTGCGGATGTCAGCCCGGCTCGCCTCCAGCTTTTTGGCGGAACAGGGCCCTACAAATACCACCTTGCAGCCCGGATGCTTTTTCTTAATGAGGCGTCCTGTCAGTACCATAGGCGTCAGCGCCATGGAAATGCAGTCCGCAAAGTCCGGGTACAGCATTTTTGCCATTTCCGACCATGCAGGGCAGCAGGAGGTTCCCATAAACGGCAGTTTATCCGGCACTTCTTCCATAAAATCGTGCGCCTCCTCAATGGTGCACAGATCCGCCCCCACTGCCACCTCAATCACATCCTCAAAGCCCAGGAGCTTAAAGGCTTCCCGGACCTTCTCCGGAGGCAGATCTTTTCCCCACTGGCCCACAAAGGCCGGCGCCAGCGCCACATACACCGGAATATCGCTTTTTATGGCGTGAATCGTCTGGAAAATCTGGCTCTTGTCCGCGATGGCTCCAAAAGGACAGTTTACCAGGCACATGCCGCAGGATACGCATTTGTCATAATCAATATCCGCCCGGCCCAGCTCGTCCGTCCGGATGGCGTCCACTCCGCAGGCTTTGGCACAGGGGCGCTCCATTTTCACGATAGCCCCGTAAGGGCAGGCCGAAACACAGCGTCCGCACTTGATGCACTTGTCCTGATCAATTACTGTCTTCCCTTTCACAATGGAAATGGCCTCTTTCGGGCAGACCTCTTTGCAGGGGTGGGCCAGACAGCTCTGGCAGGCATCCGTGACCCGCACCTCATTGTCCGGGCAGGAATGACAGGCGAACTTAATGATGTTTACCAGGGGCGGATCATAATATTTCTCCGCAATGGCGCTCTCCTCAATTCCCTGTGACACCGGCGCATGTTCTGTCATTTTCCGGAGAGGAAGGCCAATGGCCAGGCGGAGCCTTTCCTCCACGATCGCTCGCTCAAGGAATACGCTTTCCCGGTAGGTCGCCACTTCTCCCGGTATGATCTTATAGGGCAGATTGATAATTCTGGAATAATCTCCGCCCTCATAGGCAAGTCTTGCCACCTCCGTGAAAATCTTCTGCCGTATCTCAACGACATTCGTGTAAATCCCTCTCATCCGATTCTCCTTCTGCCAGAATTTTTATTCTGCTTATTTTCTTCTTTCTGTCATCCCTTTTTCTGCTGTCTCACAAATTTGATAATGCTCATAGCCGCTTTCGCCCCTTCACCCACCGCAGTGGAAATCTGAAGCAGACCGCCTGTACAGTCTCCCGCCGCGTAAAGTCCCGGCACGTTGGTAGCCATGGTTTCATCCGTCTGAATATTGCGGCCGTCAGTCAACGCTCCCACCTTCCGGGCCAGATCTGCGGATCCGGCACTTCCGAGAGCCACAAAAAGGCCATCCAGCTTCTCTGCGCTTCCGTCTGTAAAGGTCACTCCCTCTACCATATCTTCTCCGTCTACGGAAGCAATTTTCTTCTCAATTACAGGAACGCCCTCCGGCACCTCTGCGTGAAGCTCCAGACCATTGGTCAGAAGCACTGCCTGGCCGGCCACCGGAAGCAGCTGGTTCAGTTCATGGACCGCATAGTCCTCATTTCCCAGAACCGCCACCTTCCGTCCCCGGTAGAAAAATGCATCACAGACGGCGCAGTAGCTGACTCCCCGTCCTTCCAGCTCCGCAAGGCCTTTGATATCCGCCTTTTTCCGAGAAGCTCCTGTGGCCAGAAGCACCGCCTTTGCCTGATAGTTTCTTTCCCGGCCGGTCAGAAGAAAGCCCCGGTTCCAGGAGATCTGGAAAATCTCATCCGTCACCAGCTCTGCCCCCAGACTCTTTACCTGGCATTTCGTATTTTCCACCAGCTCACAGCCGGAGACAGGCTCCGCCATGCCGAAATAATTCTCTATCCGGTCCGCTTTTGCAAGAGCCCCCTGATCCTTCCCGATGACAAGGGTGCTTAAATTCGCCCGGCTGGTATAAAGAGCCGCCGACAGACCGGCCGGTCCGTTTCCTACAATAATTACATCATATTCTGACATGTCTATACTCCCAGAAGCTTCTTTAATCCTTCCTTGGACTGCAGGCCGATGGCGGAGGCTGCAATCTTTCCATCCTTGAATACCAGAAGTGTGGGAATGCTCGCCACCCGGTACTGCTGTGCCAGTCTCATATTTTCATCCACGTTCAGCTTTCCGAATTTTACGCCCGGAACCTCCTCAGACACCTCATCCACGATAGGTCCCTGCATCTGGCAGGGTCCGCACCATTCTGCCCAGAAATCCACCAGTACGGGAACCTCTGATTTTAAAACCTCTGTCTCAAAATTCTGCTCTGTAATTTTTATAACTGCCATAATAATTTCCTCCTTGCTGGTTTGATGCCGCGCTGCCTAAAGCGGGATATTTGA
This sequence comes from uncultured Merdimonas sp., assembly GCA_944375745.1. Classification (GTDB taxonomy): domain Bacteria; phylum Bacillota; class Clostridia; order Lachnospirales; family Lachnospiraceae; genus Laedolimicola. The sequence goes on along the minus strand of CALWAV010000065.1, from coordinate 2,499 downwards.
CTTTTACAGGGCTGTCTGCTCTTTTCTGCCGCGGCCCTTGATCCATGTTTTAACTCTATCATATTTTCTCTGAAAAATCTACCAGGCCTGCCAATGGTTCTGAAAAAATACAACCGCCCTAATCTCTGTCCTGCATCAAAAGCTTTACCAGCTCCGCCGCCGTCTCAAGTCCGGACACCGTAGTAAATTCACTGCAGGAATGGACCTGTTCCATGGCGCTGGACAGGACAAGACCGCTGATGCCATGCAGGGAAAGATTACTCTGGTCACTGCCTCCAAAGGTAGGATTCAGAGTTCCCGGAAGCTTCAGTCTTTCACAAGCCCTTCGGAACCGGAGCACGCCTGCATGCTCCTCCGGCACCTGATAAGCATGGATCGGCACTGTACTATGAACCTCACAGCTTCCCCCTGCCTTCTCTGCCTCTTCCCGGAAAAGCGCCTCTATCTTTTTCATCTCTTCCAGAGCCTGTTCATGGGAATAGCTGCGGATCTCTCCCATCAGGAAGCAGGTATCCGGCACAATATTTGTGGCTTTCACGCCGCCTTCTATATGTCCGATATTTACCGTCATATTTTTCCCCACATGCCCAAGCTCCATACGCGCCACTGCCCTGGCCGCGGCTGCCACCGCATGGACTCCCTCTTCCGGCGCAAAGCCTGCATGAGCCGCTTTCCCGTGTACTGTAATCTGAAAATCCACAAGAGTGGGGGCCTGATTCGCGGCCGTTCCCACAGGACCGCTTAAATCCAGAATATAGGATTCCTTTGCCCGCACTTTTGCATAATCAAAGACCGCGCTTCCCCTCAGATGCTTTTCCTCTCCGATGAAAAACAGAAGCTCCAGGCTGCGGCAGTCTGCCTGCTCTTCCTCAAGCTCCGCAAGGGCTTCCAGAATCGCAGCCGTACCCGCCATACAGTCCGCTCCCAGAACCGTCGTCCCATCACTGGTAATCCTTCCATCCTCATGAAGGACCGCCTTTTTGCCCCGGGAGGGCTCCACCGTGTCCATATGGGTGGAAAAAAGCAGCGGTTCTCCGGGAATCCTGCCATCCCGGTACCCATAGAGATTTCCTGCCGTCCCTCCATAATATTCTCCGGCATTGTCCTCTGAAACTGTAAATCCCAGGCTTTTCAGCCTGCGCGTCAGCTCATCCGCCATGGCGCGCTCGCCAAAGGATGGAGAGTCAATGGAAACCAATTCCTGAAATGTCTGTATCAGCCTGTCCCTGTTCATTTTCTGCCTCCTTGATATCCGTCTGTTTTTTGAAAGTATAACATAAAAACACCCTTTCGAAAACTCTTTCAATTTCTGTTGACATAGCCTTTCTCCTATGCTATTATCCGGTTAGATATTTAGATAATCTTCTAAATATCTAACTATTAAAAATACGGAGGAAGAAAGAAGGAATGTCTTTTGAATGATGCCTTTAAAGCTCTGTCCGATCCCACCCGGCGGCGGATTCTGGAGCTTCTGTCCCAGGGAGACATGACCGCAGGAGAGATCGCGGACTGCTTCGATATCTCAAAGCCTTCTGTAAGCCATCATTTAAGCGTGCTGAAGTCGGCCGGTCTTGTGCTGGATGAACGAAGCGGACAAAATATTATCTACAGCCTGAATATGACCGTATTTCAGGAACTTATGAAGTGGTTCTTCGATTTTTCTGAAGGAGGAAAAAAGAAATGAAAAAAAGAAATATCCTGTTATTGATTCTTTCTGTTCTGTCTCTGGCCGGACAGTTCATTCTGCTCCCAAAAATGCCGGACACGATCCCCATCCACTGGAACGCGGCCGGTGAAATCGACGGATACGGCAGCAAGTACGTCTCTCTGATCCTTGCCGCGGTCCCGCTTCTGATCACAGGCCTGTTTATTCTGATACCCAGAATTGACCCGCGCAGGCAGAATTATCAGAAACACAATAAGGCCTACAGTATCTTCTGTGTCTTTGCCGTTCTGCTGTTTATCGGCTTCGTATGGATCACCAATGCAGCAGCCATGGGCTGGCCTGTCAGTATGGAACGCATCGTCCCCGTGGGCATCGGCCTTCTGTTTCTTGTAATCGGAAACTATATGCCTCAGATCCGTTCCAACTATACCTTCGGCATCAAGACACCCTGGGCCCTGGAAAGTCCCTATGTCTGGAGGAAGACTCACGCGGCAGGCGGAGTTCTTTTCTGCATCTGTGGCATTGTCATGATCGCAGCCGGCATTATCACCACAAAATGGATGGCCACTCTTTCCATTGCGCTGATTATCATCAGTGTCATAGGCCTTTATCTGTACTCCTGGCTTCTGTTCCGGAAAGAAAGCAAAAAAGCATAGGGATAGAAAAGGGCCGGGCCGCGGTATCATTCTGATACCGCGGCCCGGCTCTCTTTCTTACTGCTGTTCTTTTTCTTTTTTTTTCTTTTTCATAAGCCTCACACCGCCCACAAACAGACCTGCGCCCAAAACCAGAGATCTCACATATCACATGATCTCCACAACCGCTGACGGTTC